>JBFIZG010000249.1:0-5513 GCA_041604955.1 Gemmatimonadales bacterium
GGTATGTTAGTTCCCCGTTGTTGGCGGCGCCCCCCTCCCAATGCCGCCTCAACTCACGAGTCACCTAGCAGGTGCAACCACACGGGGCGCGAGCATGACGATGCGACCGCCTACGCCGCCGTCGTGCACAGTGCACCAGGCTCAACCCTCAAGGAGGTCCAACATGTCCAAATTGAAGATGCGCGGATCGGTCATTGGTTTCATTCTCCTGTTTGGCGCACCGGCAACCGCTGTTGCGCAGGGTGCCGGGACGCCGACGACCTATGTCGCCGTGGATTGCATGAAGTCGACAGCACCCGACTACGCCAGCGTCGAGACCGACATCTGGCAGCCGATGCATCAGGAATTGGTGCGCCAGGGCAAAAAGAGCAGCTGGTCGCTGTTGTGGGTTCTGTATGGCGATCGCTCGCAGTGTGATTACTACACCGTCAACACGTATATGGGCGAATCGCAGTTGAACGACGATACACCCTTCAGCGAAGTTTTCGCACGGGTGCATCCCGGAAAGAGCTGGCAGGAAGCATCGGCACGCACCGGCGCGTCGCGCGAGATGGTGTGGTCGGAACTCTGGACCATCGTCGACGCTGTCCTTCCTGAGGACTTCCTCTATGCCCACGTAAACCAGATGTACGCGAATGATGGAGCCGCGTACGAGTCGATAGAGCGCGAGGTGTACAAGCCGGTGCACGAGGCACTCGTTGCCGGAGGTCATAGCGCCGGCTGGGCAGCCTACGAGCTCGTGACACCGTCCGGAACGTCGCTTCCGTACAACTACGCCACCGTCGATTTCGGCAACCGGCTGGGGTCCGTTCCGTTTTTCGAGACGATACGGGCCGTACATCCGGGTATGGAGGTGGCGGCAATTAACCAGCGCACGCAGGCAATCCGAGAGATCGTGCGAACCGAGACCTGGATCCGGATTGCCGCCACGCAGGGGAACTAGCATCAGACCCCTGAGCATGGGGGCCAACGCAGGTTTCCAGGACGCATAGGTCGCTCCCGGCTAAAAACCGGGAAGGCTTGGTTGCGGTAGGATGAGGGCGAACGCGAAGAGCATGGCGGCGGTACCGACGACAGCCCAACGAGCCCGGGCTGAGAGGGTGTCCCGATGGGTATGCCCGATGGCCTCCTCGGCGTCGGTGCCGTGCTCGACGCGGTTCTTCAGTCGTCGCTGAAGCCGGCTCAGCCGTGTGACGAACACGATGCCGGAGATGCCAAACGCAACGAGCGACCAGAGGAGCCAACCGGTTTCGTCACCGAGAGACCGCGCAACTGGGTGGCGAGGACACCGCTCACCAGAATGATCACGACCGAGATCGGGGTGAGTTGTGTACGTTTCGCTACGACGACCGTTACGAATGGACGCTGCTCAACGGGTTGGGGTCGTCGTCGGGTCGGGCGTGGGAGGACGGTGCTAGGACATCAGGTAGCGAGGCGAAATGAACTTCGAAGTCGTGTTCATGCTCTTGCTGATGGGCGTCGCGCTGGTGGCGTTCTTTCGCGAGTGGTTCTCCATCGAGGTCACTGCCCTCGGCCTTCTCGCGGTTCTCGTGATTGCGGGCATTCTCGACGGTAGGGAAGCGCTCGCCGGGTTCAGTAGCACCGCGGTCGTGGCCATCGGCAGCCTCTTCGTCTTGAGCCACGCACTCACCAAGACCGGGCTGCTGGAGGAGGTTGCCAACCGTGTCGCGAATGCAGCGAGGCGTCGGCCGTGGCCGATGATCGTGCTGCTGCTCGTGCTGGTTTGCATCGGCTCGGGAATACTCAACAACACGGCGGTGGTGGCATTGTCGATTCCGCTGGTGATGAAGTTCTGTCGCCGGCTGGAACTGAGCCCCAGCACGCTGTTGCTGCCCCTCTCGTTCGCGTCCATACTCGGTGGCACCCTGACGTTGATCGGGACCTCGACCAACCTGCTGGTGAATTCGGTGGTGAGGGATTCCGGCCAGCCGCCGATCGCGATGTTCGAGCTTACAATCGCCGGTGGGATCATCGCGCTGGCCGGATTGATGTATATCGTTGTGGCTTCGCGCCGGCTGCTTCCCGCGCGCGCCGACAGTCGCCAACTGACCAGCAAGTACCGGGTCGGCGAGTTCTTGTCCGAACTCGCGGTGGGTGAAGAGAGCGGGCTTGTCGGAAAAACACTCACGACCGAACAGATCAACGAGCGCTACCGGGTCACGGTCCTCGAGGTCATCAGGAAGGGTTCGGAAGCGTTCCTGGCGGATGTCGCGAATGTGCGCCTCCAGCCTGCCGACATGCTCATCGTGCAGGGGGAAGTAGACGACATCTTGAGGTTCCGCCAGGAGCAGCAGCTCACCCTGGTACCCGAAGTTGAGATTGATGACGCCGAGTTGATCGCCGGCGGGCAGTTGTTGGAGGCCTGGGTAGCGCCTGGCAGCGGCATGACGGGGCGCACCTTGAGGGAGCTGGAGTTTCACCGGCAGTTTGGCGGGTACGTGCTTGCCATTAACCGCGTGACGAGCACGGTGCGACGGCGGGTGTCGGAAATTCCGTTGAGGCTCGGCGACGCCCTCTTGATTCTCATCCCGCCCGGCCGCGTGCCGAGCCTGGAGCAGGCGGGCGACGTCGTGATCCTCAGTGAACGGGAACTCACCCTGCGCAGGGGGAAAATGTGGTGGTTCCCGCTGCTGGTGCTGACGCTGGTTGTTTTGGTGGCGTCACTCGGATGGCTCGATATCGCGGCTGCGGCGCTGGTGGGGGCCGTATTGGTGCTGTTGTTCGGCGTCATTACGCCGCAGGAGGCGTATCGTGCTGTCGAGTGGCCCGTCATCTTCGTGATCGCCGCATTCGTGCCGGTGGGTCACGCCTTTCAGGTCACCGGAACGGCGGATTTTCTCGCGAGCTCGGTGCTGGCGATCGGCGGATGGGCGCCGGTCAACCTGTTGCCCTACGTGGTGCTGGCGACGGTCTACGTCGTGACCGTGGTGCTGACGCAGGTCGTCTCCAACAACGCGGCCGCGGTGGTGGTCACGCCGATTGCGCTCAGTCTTGGCCCGGCCCTGGGTGTCGATTCCAGACCGTTCGTGATGGCCGTCTGTTTCGCCGCCTCCGCCGCCTTCATGACTCCCATGGGGTACCAGACGAATCTGATGGTGCATGTCGCGGGCGAATACCGTTTCAGCGATTACATCCGGTTCGGCGCCCCATTGAACCTGCTGGTCGGCGTACTCGCCCTGATACTACTACCTATTTTGTGGCCGTTTTGAGCGCTGCCATCGCTCGGCAAGGCGCGTTCGCGTGACGCGTCTCTACCATTCGGTACGAGGCGAGTGCTTGTGAATAGAAGCACAAACACTGTTGCGCGCATGCCACTTCTTGACAATCCCAGTACCAGAGGACACCATCGCGCCTGTTGGCGGTATCATCCCGCACCCGCCAACGACTCACCTACCGACCCTGTTCGACTGACGCAGCGTCTGTGGACGGAACCGACGAGTTGGGGATACATGACGCGACGAGCTGTCCGAGTTACACCAAATCGTGAACTGTTACAACCGAATTGAATCCGAAGAGGAGGGACCGTATGCGTAGCAAGACTCTAGCCGCCACTGCGGCGGCGCTCGCGTTGATGGGCTGTAACGAGGGATCGAATCCTTACGCTCCGGACGATGTACCTGCACTGGTTGCGGCTGCCGCCAGTCAGAACACGACGCAAATCAAGGCGACAGTTGGATTTATTGCTAACAATCCGTGCAACGGCGACATCATCGCAGGTTCCGGCAATCTCCACATCGTCGTACACCAGGTCTTCCCGAACGCCAGTGGCGGGTTCCCGGGGTTTGGCGACCACTACTTGGACAAGCTTAACGGTAAGGGGACCGGCGCACCGAGTGGACTGGCATACAACGTCCGCGCCGATGGTGCTTTCACCGGCATCAACGGCGTTTTCAGGGTTAATCCAGCAAATGGTGCTATCGTCCTTCAAGACGACGTCAGGTTCGTCTTCGACCCTATAGGGGCTGGTAGTCGGGGCCAGAAGTTCACGGCTCGACTGCATACGGGTACGACGATCGCATTTGTCTCCGGCAACGTGAACGTCCACGTGCAGTTCGATCCGGGTACGTGCCGCAACTGATCGTCTGAATCGGACACTGGGCGGTTCGCGCCCGGCTTGGTTAGTGTCCGCGAGTGGTGTAGAGCCCCAGGCCAGTGCCTGGGGCTTTTTCGTAGCTCGTCTCCAGTCGTCGGGCGGGGAAGGGTGCGGAGTGGGAAGGAGCACGACCCCTCTCCTTTGCGACTGGAAAAGTGCAAGCAGGCCTCACACACGCTTGACAGGGTATTGTCTGAGCTCCATACTCGCTGCATTGCTGGCGGGGTTCCCCCCCTTCAAACCCGCCGATGATCCGAACTCGGACATCCAGGGATCGCAATATCGATCACGCCCCAGCCGTGGAAGTTTCCTGCGGCCGGTGTTCGTGGGGGGAGTGAGTTACGCATCCGTACCACTCCAGGATTCATCAACCGACCGTCGAGGCATTACGATGAAAAAGTCTACCATCCTGTCTTGTGCGACCTTTTCCTTGCTGGTTGGGTCGTCACCACTTCTCGCTCAGGTAGCGGTTTTGCAATACCGGTCTGTGCCGCCTCGAAATGTGCAGGAATTTGTCTATCGTGAAACAACGTTCTGGAGCGAAGTCGCCCGAAAAGCGATCAATGAAGGCAAAATGCTGGGATGGGAGTTGTGGCAACGCGTCGGCGGCATGAACGTGGATGACAGTCCGAATTTTTTCTTCGTCAACATGTTCGAAACCAAGGATGGGATTGGACAGGGGGGAATCTGGGATCCCGCCGCAGTGTTTCCCGACCGTAGACCGTCGGATATGTCGACGAACGGGATGAGCAGCACCAAGCATCAACTGATTATCCAGGTGGACGATTATGTAGGCGAGGAGCAGGCACAGTACATGGTGGTGAACTATGCGAAGGCGTCTGACCTGGCGCGGTACGTGGAACTCGAGAGGACCGTGTGGCAGCCGTTCATCACTGAACAGATGAATGCCAAGAATACGGATCAAACCAGCTGGGGAGTGGCGACGGTGTTGAATCCCGGAGGGGACGACATGCCATTCAATGCAATGACGGTCGATGGTTTTCAGACGCTGAGTGGCGCGATATCAGCAAATTGGAATCCGGACGTCGAAGTGGAATTTCCAGACTTAACGGAATTGAACGACGTCCATACCAAGGCCTGGATTCAGGTTTATAGTTTGGTCAAAGCGGTGTGGGCTGAACAGTAACTTCCGCCTGACCGCCTAGGCGTGGCGGTAGGGCAAGTCCGGCGAACGGTGCCCAGGTGTGGTGGTGTCTCGCAAGTGCCCACAGAGGCGATAAAGGATCTAGGCCGACCTCCCTGGTCGACTTGACAGGGGGGGTGCGAGGGGAGTGTTGGCTCGTCAATCAACTCCCGAATCAATCTGAATCTGAGGTGCACGAATGCAGAAGCGTGAGATCAACCCGACCGAGTGGCTCCAGGCGTTCAACATCAACCA
>JBFIZG010000250.1:0-5506 GCA_041604955.1 Gemmatimonadales bacterium
GATGATATTCGGAATAGTGATTTCCGGATTCGACTCCCGCGGAATCGCGAGGTACGAGAGCACGCCAGAGACGATGATGATGAACGTCAAGACCAACACAGTCGTCGGATGTTCGACCGCGATCGACGTCAACCGGAATTCTCTGAAGACGCCGGTGCCACCCTTTTTTTTCGACGGCGCCATTATCGCGATCCCCCCGCGACAGAGTCGGAACCCCGGTTCACGACACGAATCCAACTGTCGTCATCCACGAGTTGTTGCCCGACCGTGATCACGAGATCCCCCTCGGCGAGCCCTTCTTCGATCACGACCTGATTGCCGGACGACGACCCCAGCACCACCGGCCGTGCCTTGGCCACCAAGCTCCCGTCACGCTCCTCCGCCACGAACACCTTGAATCCGCCGGCCGATCGTAGCGCCACCTGTTGCGGCACGACGATGACGTTCTCCAGCCGCTCGTGCTGCACCTCGACGTTTGCGACCATCGCGGGCTTCATCCGCCCGCCGGGGTTCTCCAACACGATCTCGATGGGGAACGTGCGATTCGTCGTGTTGACGCTGCTCCCTGCGAAATCAATCCGCCCGTTGAACGTCCGGCCAGGCAAGACGTCAAACGTCACCCGTGCGCTGTCACCCGTCTGGACGGACTGCGCAAAGCGTTCCGGCACGCCCGCGGCGATCTTGACCCTGGAGGTGGAGACGATTCGTGCGACTCGGGTTCCGGGCGCCGCCATCTCACCGGTCTCCAAATATTTCTCGTCGAATATCCCGCTCACCGGAGCACGAATAACCGTGTGGCCCAGCCGCGCTTGGAGCTGCGCAAGTCGCGCCGCCGCAATTTCGGATTGGTAGCGCTTCTGCGTGAACGCGATCTCGGTGCCGATGCTGTCCTCAACCCACAGCTGCCGTTGCCGGTCGTATTCTTCCTGAGCCAAGGCCGCTGCAGCGCGCGCCTCCGCCACCTGCGCCGCGAGAAGTTCCGCCTCCAACCGAGCAATGGGTTGTCCGCGCCGTAGCCGGTGTCCCTTGGTCGCGAGAAATCGTTCGATGCGCCCCGATTCTTCAGCGGAGACGGTGACGTCGTTATACGCTTCGACCTCACCGGTCACCCGGATGTAGCCGGCGAACTCCTGACGCGCGACCGGCATGACCTCGACGTTGATGACCCGGGCGTTGAGATCCGGGCCTTGATTGACAGACGGCGGAGCGGCATCGGTCTCACCGCCAGCCGAGCTACAACTCGCGGCCAAAAGGACGACCCCCGCAGCGACCAGGGTGTGCGCGAGGCGGAACACCCCCGCGCGGCTTTCGGCTAATACGCCTTCCATCGTTTTCTCCATGTTATTGACCGCTCGTGGCCGCGAGTGAACCTGCCTCATCGGGCGTCGTGCCGACCGCCGCCTCGAGACGGGCACGGGCAGTGAGATAGTCATACACCGCTTGTGCGTAGTTGAATTCTGATTCCCGAAGCGCCACCTCGGCATCGGTGATCTGCAGTTGCGATCCGATACCCGCCCGGTACTCCGCGGATGCGATCTCGAACCCGCGCTGTGCCTGGGCCACGGCCAACCGCTGGCTCGCGGCGCGTTCTCTAGCCTCCTGGACATTGTCCAGTAAGGTGCGAATCTGGCTCACGGTTTCCCGCTCGAGCCGCTCGAGTCTTGACTCTGACTGCCGCACCGCCGCATTGGCCTGTCCGAGTCTGGCGCTCCGGGAAAACCCCGTGAAGATCGGCACCTCGACTTGCAATCCCGCAACCGCCGTACTGGTTCGCTCGTTTGACGTTCCGAAGAAGCTCGGGCTCCCGTTCTGCTGCGCCGTGATGTTGTAGTTCGAGAACAGGCTCAGCTTGGGGAAGTACTCGCTCCGCTCGACGTTGGCCCGGGCTTCGTTGAGCAGCACTTCAGAGCGCAGCAGTCGCACGTCACTCCGGCGTTCCAACGCCACGCGCTGGGCATCCGCAATCGTCAAGTCGGCAAGGGTCTCGGCTCCCGAGACGGTCAATAGGGCCGCGTTCGCCGGATCGTTTCGTTCTGGATCGGCGAGATCGATGCTATTGAGACGTCCCTCCAGTGCGATCGGAATCTCCGGATCGAGACCCATCTCGATCAGCAGCGTTCGCCGCGCCGCCGACAGCGCATTGGCGGCTCGTCGTGCCGACGGGACCAAGTTGCCCAGCTGCACCTCGAGCCGGAGCACGTCGTATTCACTCGCAAGGCCGGCACGATTCATCGCGCGCGTTTCGGCCAGCGTTTGACGGACGCGATTCACACTCTCGTCCGTGAGCCGCACGGTCTCCTCCGCCAGCAAGGCGTCGAAGTAGGCGATCCGTACGGTCGTCACGACCTCCTGGGCGACACCCCGAACCCGCTCGGTTTGCCAAGACCGGAACTTCCCCGCGACCCCAAGCCCGATGAACGCGGTGTACTCGAAGAGCGGTTGGCTCGCATTCAGCCCGGCGTTCCAAGTGTTGTCCGCCCCAAACCGAACCGCAATCAGGTCGTCGGGCCCGGCCCCAGGCACGCCAAGCAACTGCGCGGGTAGAAACCCCTGCTGGACTCGAAGATTCCGTTGATACGAAGCGTTGACGCGCACGTCGGGCAACACACTCGACCACGCCTCGCGTACCTGCTGCCCGGCAATCTGTAGATCGAACTCGGCCTGTTGCAGCACCTCATTGTTGTCCAACGCCAATTGCAGCGCCCGAGTCAACGAATACGACTCAGGTTGGGGCTCCGATTGGCCCAATGCCGGTGTCGATACGATCACGGCGGCCCAAAAGATCGCCAGCCGCTGGGCGGCTCCGGCACCACCGACGACGCGACTCATCATGATTCCTTCCTCCGTATCCCATCGGCCACAAATGGCGCAAACGCCTGGAATACCTCCGCCGACGCCTCCGGCACACCCTCGGCCTGACATCGTTCACACGCTCCCGACAACATCAGCGTGACCAACCCATGCACCGTGCTCCACAGATACAGTGACACGAGATCGGGATTCGACGGCCGCAAGACTCCGGTCTCCATGGCTTCGGAGACGACCTCGCGGAGGAGATGATAACCGCCACCCTCCGGGAGATCCTCGAGGACGTCTTTGGGTTGAATGCTGAAGATCACGCGGAAGTAAGTCTGATTCTCCAGGGCAAAGCGGATGTACGCTTCGCCGAGGCTTCTGATGCGCTCGAAGGACCCGTGCGGATGGGGCTCCACGGCTGCGGCCAAATACTCGCCGAATCGCTCAAACCCACGGAGAACCACGCGGTTTACCAACGCCTGCTTCCCATCGAAGTAGTGGTAGATCGCGGTGGCGCTCACCCCAACCCGATCGGCCACGCGGCGCATCGAGAACGGCTCGAGTCCTTCTGCTGCCAAGAGATCGCTGGCCGCCTCGACGATCGCGCTTTCGAGCGTTTCCCGTGATTGGTCCAATGCTGATGTCTGTTCGCTCACGGGTCCAGTCACGCCTCTGATCCGTTTAAAACATTGTATGGTAGTGATTTACAAGCTGCGACAGATCGCCTTAACAGTGTTAACTTAACACCGTTAATCTCTACGACAAAGCACCGGAATCGGTTTCAAACCAACCGGACAGTTGGGCAAGACACTGCTTGGAAGGGTGAGCTGGCAGGCCGCAATCTCGACCAAGACCTCGGGCCCGCGGTCAAACGAAAGCCCGGGTTCGACACGATTGGGCTAGGGAACCTCCGGATCCGGTCGCGGTGGGTCTTGGGATGCTGAATCGTCTTCGCGGGTGTCGTCAAACGAACGGAGACGTTGGTTTAACTCATGCATACGACGTTGTCTTCGCTCCGCGGCGCGCTGGTCCTCGGTCACGATGGCCTTTTCTTCTATATCGAGAGATTCGCGGACCCGGCCAACCACCTCCCGCATCCCGCGCACCTTCGACCGGACAGTGGTAGGACGACGAAGCACCAGTGTCATCGCCTCCACCTTTTCGGCAACCGATCCCATACCGGAATTCGAGAGCAGGAGGCTCAGCTCTTTCACGATCCGACCAATTTGTGACCAGAACACTGCGCGGCCGTATTCCTGGTTCGCCGATTCCTCCACCAAGCGATGGACACGGTCCCACTTGCGACGCACCTCGTCGAGGACGCCCAATTTTTCCTGCGCGGCTCCGCTGACCCTAGGGGTCATGCCTCATGCCGCCGGGCCAATGAGGCCTGTCGGTCGTCGACACGACTCGTACTCAGTCCCACCGAAACACGCGCAACGCCACGCCAAAGCTCCCAACCGTCCACAGGCCGAGCACGATGAGCGGTCCGCTGACGACGAGCAGGTGGGATCCCTCGAGCATGACGGCGCGCAGCGCGTCGTTCAACGCCGTGAGAGGAAGACCGCGGAGAAACGGGTGAATCGCAGAGGGAAAGTTGGTATAGGCAAAGAACACGCCCGAGCCGATCCACATTGGCACCATGATCAAATTCATGAGCCCCGAAACTCCCTCAATGGTTCTGACCCGACTCGCAACGAGAAGCCCCAGCCCAGCAAACGACATCGCTCCGATGAGGGTGATCAGCCCGATGGCCAACAACGAGCCACGAACGGGAACGCCGAACACCAGCACCCCAAAAACGAGGACGGCTCCGACCTCGAACACCAAGAAGACGAGGCGCGCCAGGATGTGCGAGAGCAGGTACGTGCGCTTTCGCATCGGCGACGCGCGGAGCCGCTTGAGCAGCTTGTAATTCCGGTTCTTCACGATCCCGAACCCAACGCCCCACATTCCCGTCCCCATGATGTTCATGCCGATGAGCCCGGGGATGAGGAAGTCGATGTATCGCGCTCCGGGTTCCGTGATGCGCACCGATCGAACCTCCCACACGTCTTCGCGGCCAGCGGCCTGCTGCAACACCTTGTCCGCCACCAGTCGTGCAACGAAGCTCTCACTCCTCGTCGAGTCATACTGAAAGACCAGCGGGTCACCGGCCCGAACCACCAGTGCAACCTGCCCGGTGCGCAGCCGGTCGTACGCCGCTGAGGAGTCGAGCAACACCGCTTCGACCTGAGGGGACGCCACGAGCGTGCTGTGAAGCTCCGCCGCTCCCGGTCCGGACTCTACCGCAATATGCACGATCTCGGGACCGCGGCTCTTGAACGCCAGTCCCAGCGCGAGTGCGAGCACGATGGGAAAGGCGAATATCCAAAACATGGCCTCGGGTTCGCGCAGAAAGTCGCGCAACCGCCACAAGGTCAATTGCACCAGAGGGCTTTGAGCGTACCTACTCATCTCGCAGATGTTTTCCGGTGAGATTCAGGAACACGTCCTCCAGGGTCGCGTGGTGCGTCGTCAACTCACTCAATTCGCCGCCGCGATCCGCAAGCACGCGCATCAGCGCCGGCACCGTTCGATGGATTTCCGTCACCGTGAGTCGCACGCGCCCATTCTGCGATCGCACGCTGCGAACACCCGGCAGGGACGAGAGCAGACCATGATCGATGCGCGCACCATCTTCGAGCGCAAACTCAACCACGTGCTCCGC
>JBFIZG010000251.1:0-5496 GCA_041604955.1 Gemmatimonadales bacterium
GCTGGGATCGCCGGCCATGGATTTGAACGCGAGGAGGTTTTGAGGACCGGCTGGCACCTCGAGGAAATCATACGCTCCGTCTGATGCGATAAACGACGATGCGGGAGTATCGCCGAGATACGCGGTTGCTAAGTCACCCATGTCCATTCCGGCAACGGTGAAGTTGACCGTCTTCGTGCCCGGCGGGTCACAGATGTCAGTAGCCAGCGTGGTGAATTCGGCGACCGTTGCATAGATCACGTTCAGGACCCGGTCGCCCATTGCGTCTTCAATCACCCAGACGACACCGCCTTTGCTGGCGTTGAACGTGACCGTGTACACGTCCATGACGCCCATGACCTGCATCCACGATCCGGTGCCGTCTTGGAAAGCGAACCAGACGGGCTTCTCGTCCATGGAGCACGACGAGAAATCCGCCATGATCGTGGTCCCGCCGCCGGTCATGGTGACCGTAACCGTAAACGTCGTGGTCTCCTGTGGGAATCCAGTCGCGTTACCGGCGACGGTCAACACATAGGTCCCCGGTGTGACGCCTGAGCCGACCGACACGTCGAGCGTGGCGGAGTTCCCGGTTGTGCCCGACGGCGTCGGGGTCGCGGTCATGCCCGACGGCATGCCGCTCACCGAGAGGGTGACACTCTCGGCGAAACCGCCGGTGCGGTTGATGTTGATCGTCCCGCTCGTGGCCCCGCCCTGCGCGACGGTCGCGCCGCTTGGCGTCATCGATAGGGTAAAGCCTGGCGGCGGCGCGGTCACGGTCACGTCGAGATTCGCGGACCGCGTACCGGGATCACCGACGCCGTCCACCCTGAGATTGTAGGTACCCGTCGCGACGCCGGCATCGACACTCACGGTGAGCGTGGACGTGGTGCCGGTTGCCGGGTTGGGATTGAATGCCCCCGTGATTCCACTCGGAGCGTTTTCCAAGGACAGTGTCACGTCGCCCGTGAAGTTGGTGCGAGCAATCGTTACGGTGGTCTGCCCGTTCATCCCCTGTTCAATAGAGAGCGCCGCCGGGTCGAGCGAGAGGCTGAAGTCCGGCGCTTCTGTGACCGTCACCGTGAGCGGCGTGGACCGCATGCCAATACTGGCATCGCCGTCTATCGTGAGGTTGTACTCGCCAGCGGCGACCGTGGCATCGACCGCGACGGTCACCGTGGAGCTGTTTCCGGTGGGCGCCGCGGGGTCGAACGTTCCGGTGATGCCTGCGGGAGCGCCACCCAACGACAGCGTGACCGCCTCATCGAAATTGGTTCGACTGATGGACACCGCAGCCTGTCCGCTCATCCCCTGTTCGATCGTGAGGGATGGCGGTTCCACACCCAGACCGTAGTCCGGAATCTCTTCCACCGTGAGCGTGAGCGTTGCCTCCATGTCCACGGCGGCGCTGACCCCTGGTGCGGAGCCGGAGCCGCTACTTCCGACGACGGTCAACTCGTACGTGCCCGGAACCGTTGCGGAATCGACGGACACGGTGAGCGTCGAGGTGGTGCCAGTGGTCGCCTGCGGATCGAAGTCGCCCGTCACACCGGACGGAGCGCCTGTCAGCGATAGCGAGACTTCTCCGGTGAAGTTGGTCCGAGAGATCGTCACCGTCGATTGATCCGACATGCCCTGTTGGATCGTGAGGGCGTTCGGGTCGACCGAGATGGAGAAGTTCCCGACGGTGAGTGTGAGCGTCGCGGTTCGATCCGCCAGCCCGGCGGCGGTCCCACGCACGGTCAACGTATAGACGCCCGGAACCGTTGCTGCACCGACGTTGAGCGTCAGCGTAGACGCGTCCCCAGTGGGAGCTGCCGGGTTGAAGACGCTGGTTACGCCGGTTGGCGCGCCTTCGAGCGTCAGCGCGACGGCGCCGCTGAAATTGATGCGTGAAAGCGCGACGTCGACCGTGCCGGCATCACCCTGTTCGACGGTCAATGCGTCGGGAGTCAGCGTCATCGTATAGGAAGCCGGCGCTTCCGTTACCGTCACGGTCAGCGGCGTCGAACGGTCGCCGATCGTGCTCTGGCCATCGACGGTGAGGTTATAGACGCCGGGTGCGACCGAGACGTCGACGTCGATCGTGAGTGTAGAGGCGTTATCCGTGGGCGCCGCCGGATCGAAGGTGCCTGTCATTCCTGCAGGAGCACCGCCCAGCGAGAGCGTCACCGCACCCGTGAAGTTGGTGCGGGTGATGGCGATCGCGCTCTGCCCGCTCATCCCTTGTTCGATCGAGAACGCATTGGGATCTGCCGCCAAGCTGTAGTCCGGCTGCTCGGCTACGGTGAGCGCGAGAGTCGCCGTTTGGTCGTTCTGACCGGTCGCCGTCCCGCGCACCGTGAGCGAGTACTCGCCGACCGCCACGCCTGCGTCCACCGCAATCGTCAAAGTGGAGCTGGAACCCGGAGCAGGAGTGGGGTCGAACGTACCGGTGATGCCGGTGGGCGCCCCTTCGAGCGAGAGGGCAACGGTCCCGTTGAAGCTCGTGCGCGTCAACCCTACTTCGGAAATGCCCTGGTCACCCTGGTTGACCGACAGCGTAGAGGGTGTGAGCGTGATGACGAATCCCGATACCGTCAGGGTAAACGTGGCGGTGGCGTCGGAAACGCCGCTGCCGGTCCCCCGGACGGTTAGTGTATACGTTCCCGGTGTTGCGTTGGCGGCCACGGTGATCGTGATCGTTGCCGTGGTGACGCCGCCTGATGTCGACTCGTTGCTGATCGAGCCGCTCACCCCAGCCGGCGCCCCCTCTACGGTGAGTACGACGGCTCCGGTGAACCCACCACTCCTGGTCAGCGTGCCGGTGACATCGGCGGACCCACCGGGCGCAATTGTGGCGTTTCCGGGACTCACTGTGAGCGTGATTGCCGGGGTGGGACCGGGCTCGGTGCCGCCGTTTTCCGAGGTACATGCGGCGGCCGCATAGATGCCAAGGACGACGGCCAAACAAGCGGTAACCGAGCGTTGAATAAATAGCGTTGACATGGCGGCTTTCAGTTCAGTGTGACACAAAGTCGCTGGGAGATGCGACCGAGAGGTAGTCTAATCTAAGAGCCGGAGTGTCCCGGAGCAACAAGCGCGGCGAGACGGCGGTGCGTTACCGGCGCCGGTCTATTACGTTCGATATTGCCCCTGGGGCCTCGGTACCTCGCTCGTTTTTCCGTCGTTTTGGGTAGTCCACCTACATTCGCACTACAAATATCGCATTCTATGAAGATTGGCCTGGTAGGCTTCGCGGGATCTGGCAAGACAACGGTCTTCAACACGATGACCGGCCTGGACGTGCCGGTCGGTTTTGGAGGAGAGATCCGACTTGGCATCGTCAAGGTACCGGACGAACGGATCGACAAGCTGTCGGCCATTTTTTCGCCAAAGAAGACGACCTATGCCGAGATCAACTTCTGCGACGTTCCGGGCGAGCACGGGGCGGAGAAGAAAGGTCTATCCTCGAAGGCACTGCAACAGATTCGCGATCAAGATGCGCTGTGCCTGGTGCTTCGGGACTTCGTCAATCCGGCCCTCGCCGATGCTCCCGATCCTGCGGCCGATCTGGAGTCGTTCGTCACCGAATGCATCTTTGCAGACCTCGAAATCGTGGAGCGGCGGCTTCACCGGGCGAAGAAAGACAAGCCCGACGCTCAGGAATTGGCGGCGTTCGAACACATGAAACACACCCTCGAGAACGAACGGCCCCTCCGCTCGCTCTCGCCCGAAGAATTGGATCGACAGTATCTGTCGGGGTATGGGCTGCTCACGGAACGACCGCTTCTCGTCGCGCTCAATCGTGGCGAGTCCGATGCCGCAAAGGAGTTGCCGGTCGAAGTCGCCACGCGACTCGCCGAGATTCATGCAGCCGGACTCGTCTTGTCGGCGAGCGTCGAGGCGGAGATCGCGGGCCTGGATGCGACAGACCAGGCGGCGTTTCTGGAGGACCTGGGACTTCGCGAACCGGCCCTGGCTCGATTCATACGTACCGCGTACGGGCTGCTGGATCTCATCTCGTTTTTTACCGTAGGCGCCGACGAGGTCCGAGCGTGGACGATCAAGCGGGGCACCAAAGCTCGGCAGGCGGCCGGGAGGATTCACTCGGACCTGGAACGGGGCTTTATCCGGGCGGAGGTGATCCCGTACGACGTCTTCATGAAGCATGGCTCAGAGCAAGCCGTGAAAGAGGTCGGTCGTTTACAGGTCGAGGGGAAGGATTACGTGGTTTCAGACGGAGATATTCTGCATATCCGATTCAACGTGTGAAGTTGAGGCGGTAGGGGCGGTAAGGCGGTAAGGCGATAGGGGCGGTACGGCGGATGGGACGATTGCCGTTTATGGTATCCAATCTGCACTCTGCGTTCTGCAACCAACGATCTGATTCTATCTGGTCCCGTACCCGCCGCCGCCCGGGGTTCGCACGCTAATCGTCGTTCCGGCCACCACCTGTACGCTCGCCTTGCCCGGCAACTCCTGCTCGGTACCGCTCGGGTCGATCAAGACGTTCCGTCCCACTGCGCCCG
Source organism: Gemmatimonadales bacterium (assembly GCA_041604955.1). Classification (GTDB taxonomy): domain Bacteria; phylum Gemmatimonadota; class Gemmatimonadetes; order Gemmatimonadales; family GWC2-71-9; genus JBFHWR01. The sequence continues at coordinate 4,491 of JBFIZG010000251.1, forward strand.
GCTTGCCGCCGGCCAGTCCATACGGCGGGTGCACGCGGCGGTCGCTCAGAATCGTGATGTGCGCCGGTGTGAGCACCTCGATGTCTCTCCGAATGCCGTCCCCTCCCCGGTGTCGACCGGCCCCGCCGGTGCCACGGCGCACCTGGTATCGGGTGACACGAAACGGGTAGGTATGCTCCAACGCCTCGACGGGCGTGTTTAGGCTGTTCGTCATGTGGCAATGTGTTGCGTCCAGGCCATCGGCTGAGGGGCGGGCTCCCATCCCGCCGGCGATGGTCTCATAGTATGCGAAGTCAGCGTCGGACACGGGGTCGTGCCCGCCCAAGGTGAGATTGCTCATCGTTCCGTAGCTGGCGGCCGGAATCTGATCCGGGATTGCCTGCGCAAGCGCGCCCAGTACGACGTCGACGATTCGCTGCGACGTCTCGACGTTCCCTCCAGCCACCGCCGCGGGCAGGTTGGCGTTTACCAACGTTCCCTTAGGCGCGATCACGTCGAGTGGCTGAATGGTCCCGAAGTTCGAAGGAATCGCGAACGGGACGATCACTCGAAAACAGTACATCACCGCCGACAACGTAATCGCGTAGATGGCATTGATACTGCCTTGGGCCTGAGCGGCAGTGCCGGTGAAGTCGATGCGTGCACGATCGCCGGCGATCGTTATCGTCACCACGATCGGGAGCGGTCCGTTTCCTTGACCGTCGTCATCCATACAATCTTCGAAACGATACGTCCCATCGGGGATCCGCCCGATCGCTTCGCGAGTCATCTTCTCGGCGTACGTCTGGAGGTGCCGCATGTACGCTCTAACGGTTTCCATACCGTACTTCAAGGCGATTCCACGGAGTCGGCGGGCGCCGGTCCGGTTTGAGGCGATCTGAGCGGTGAGGTCGCCTTCACGCTCTGTGGGAGTCCGCACGTTTGCCAGGATCAGCGACATGACGTCAGTCATGACCTCGTCACGGCGGACGAGCGTGATCGGTGGAATGCGTATGCCCTCTTGGTA
>JBFIZG010000252.1:0-5492 GCA_041604955.1 Gemmatimonadales bacterium
CCTGCACAACCTGCACGGTGCCCGCGCCGGCGCGAACGCCGCGCACGCCGCCGCGGATGCCGAGGCCGCGAGTCTGGAAGGCGAGGTCAAACGCCGGTTCTATCAGGCGCTCCGCTATCGCGAGCTGATCGTGCTGGAAGAGACGTTGCTCGACGCGAGGCGCACGCAGCTCGCCGCGACGGAGCGTCTATTCCGGGTCGCCGCGCAAACACAGGTAGACGTCCTGGGCGCGCAGGTGGACGTGTCGCGGCAGGAGCAGGCCTTGGAAACGGCGCGTGGTGAGGCACAAAAGGCCGTTCTGGCGTTGGCGGAGCAAATCGGGCTCCCCGGCGACGTGACATTCGACGTCGACGGCGAGTTTCCGCTCGTCTTCGATCCTGGTGCCCTCGACCTGGAATCTCTGCTCCAGCAGGTCAAACGCGACAGCCCCGTGCTCAGACAATACGAAGCGAGGGCGAACCAGGCGGAGTTCTCGACGCGCGCGGCGCGCGGCCGACGGTGGCCCACCATCACCGCAAGTCTGAGCTTCGGGCGATCGCTCCGGCTGGACGGGTACGACGCGCTCTTGGAGTTCAATCCGCAGGACCGAGCGTGGAATGTCGGTTTTGGAATGCAGGTCCCGCTGTTTTCCCGATTCAGCACGTCTCAGGCGGTCGCCCAGGCGGTCGCGACTGAGCGCGCGGCCGAGGAGAACCTCCGGGAAGTGGATCTCCAGTTGGAGCGCCAGTTGAGGACCGCTGTAATCGACTTGCAGAACGCCTACCACCAACAGCAGTTGGCCGAACGGTCCGCCGAGTTGGGTCGCGAGCGGCTGCGCATGGCTCGCGAACAGTATCTGGTGGGCTCGCGGAGCTTCGCCGAGCTCCAGCAAATCGTTTCGACTACCGCTTCCGACGAACGACAGGCGCTTGCCGCCCGGCTGGACTATGCCAACGCGCTGGTGAGCTTGGAAGAACTCGTCGGCAGGCCCGTCCAGCCGTGACCACGCCGCCGTAACCCCATGTCCCTCTCGCGTCGCTGTATCGAGCGCCCCGTCGCCGTGGCGATGCTCTTCTTCGCAATCGGGATGTTGGGGGTGATTTCGTTTTCACGATTGCCCATCGACTTGTTGCCCGACGTCTCCTATCCGCGTTTGGTGGTGTACACGACGTATCCCGATGTGGGGCCGGCGGAAGTGGAGCGGTTCGTGACGGAAGTGGTAGAACGCGCGGTGGCCCGGGCGCCGGGTGTGGAGCGGGTCGAGAGCGTGTCTCGCGAAGGGGTGTCGCTCGTGACGCTCCGGTTTGCGTGGGGAACGGACATGGACTTCGCCGTGCTCAACGTGCGCGAGCAGCTCGACAACCTTCGTGACAACTTGCCGGAACTCAGCTCGCGCCCGGTCGTGCTGAGAACCGATCCCAACTCCGAACCGATCATGGCGGTGAGTGTCGCCGGCCGAAGTGATCTGGCTCGGCTCAAAGATCTGGCCGAATCCGTTTTCAAACGGCGGCTCGAGCAGATCGATGGCGTTGCCGAAGCGGCCCTGGTCGGCGGGCTGGAACGCGAGATTCACGTGGAGGTGAATCAGCGGCTGCTCGAGAGCTATGGGTTCACGGTCGACGACATTCGGTCGGCGCTCGATGCGGCAAACCAAAACGCACCGGGCGGCACCATTCGCCGCGGCCGATATCGATATGCGCTGCGCACGCTCGGCGAATTCCAAAGGGTGGATGAAATCGCGAGCGTTCCTCTCCGGCGGTCCTCCCAAACCACGGGTACTGGGGACAATCTCGTGCGGTTGGGAGACGTGGCCGTCGTAGAAGATGGATTTCGCGACCGCGAATCCTTGGCACGCTACAACGGCGCCGAAGCCGTTGGGCTCTTGCTCTTCAAAGAATCCGGCGCAAATACCGTGCGTGTTGCCGAGCGCGTGTCTGAGGTCCTCGAGGAGCTGCGTCGGGAATATGGAGAGATCGAACTCGACGTGGCGATGAGTCAAGCCGGGTTCATCACGGATGCCATTTCCAATGTTGTTCAGGCGCTGGTGTTCGGGGGGATCTTGGCGTTCCTCGTTCTGTTTCTATTCCTGCGGGACGCGCGGTATCCGGTGGCGATTGCGCTTGCGATCCCCATTTCCGTCGTCGCGAGCTTCGCGCTGCTCGATGTGGCCGGAGTGTCGCTCAACATCATGAGTTTGGGTGGCCTTGCGCTTGGCGTCGGCATGCTCGTCGACAATTCTATTGTCGTACTAGAGAACATCTTCCGGCACCGGGAGTTGGGGGAGACGGCGGTTGAGGCGGCGGGACGCGGCGCCTCCGAGGTTCAGGGGGCGATCACCGCGTCGACGCTCACGACGATCAGTGTCTTTGGGCCGATCATCTACGTCGAGGGCGTGGCCGGTCAGTTGTTTGGTGCGTTATCGTTCGCCGTGGCGTTTGCATTGGTCACGAGTCTGCTCGTCGCCCTCACGCTGCTCCCCACCATGGCTGCCAAGTTCGACTTGGAACCGGCCAATGGAACGGGGTCCGCCATGAAGCGCGCCGCGCGGCGGGTGGTTGGGGCGATCGGCGTTGGTGTCACCCGCGTTTTTCAACCGGTATTTCAGGTCTTCGATCGCGTCTTTGGCAGATTTGCCACGTGGTATCACGTGGTCTTGGAGCGCGCGTTGGATCATCGCGGGCGTGTCGTCGGTCTCGCGGTTCTCACGCTCGTTCTGGGTGTTGGCCTCGCGACCACGTTGGAGCGCGATGTTCTCCCCGACGTCGATCAAGGGGGGTTCAGTGCGCGGCTCACGCTGCCCCGCGGAATGGCGCTGGAAGAAACGGCGCTCACGGCCGCGCGTCTCGAGAGCGTCTTTCAGCGAGACGAGGGGGTTGATGCAGTGTTTACTCGGGTCGGTCGTCAAGACGCGGTCGCCGGCGTGGAAGATGAAGAACGCGGACTGCACACGGCCGTTCTCGACGTCCGTTTGAAACGACGCGCGTCCACGGCGAGCACGCTCGAACGCGTGCGGGCGGAACTGGACCAGTTTCCGCCGGGCGTCTTGCAAATCGAAACGGGGTCTGCCACGGCGCTCGGTCGTCTACTCGGTGGGAGTGAAGCTGATCTCGCAGTCCGCGTTCGCGGTGACGACCTGGATGAGGCGTGGGTCCATGCGCGAGCCATCGACAGGCGGCTCCAGCATCTCTTTTCCGTTCGGAATGTTCGAGTAGGTGTGGAGGAGGGTCAGCCCGAGATCGTCATCGAGATCGACCGGGAGCGCGCGGCGGCGTACGGCATCGAGCCGCGGATTATCGCACGGACCGTGGAAGATTACATGCGTGGGAGCCTGGCGACGGATTTCGTTGATTTCGACGAGAAGGTGCCGGTGATCATCAGATTGCCGGAATCTCAAAGGCGTTCGCTGCAAACGCTCAGCAGTCTCAACGTGAATGGCATCTCGATGCGTGAACTCGTACGAACCCGGGAAACGGTCGGCCCCGCCGAGATCCGACGAGTCGAACAAGCGCGGTCGGTTGCCGTGTTTGCAGACGTCGCGTCGGGCGGGCTCGATGCTGCGCTCGCGGACGTCCGCGGCGCGCTCACCGAGATTCCTCCGCCGCACGGACTACGTGTCAGCATTACCGGCGAAAACGAAGAGCGCACCAGGAGTTTCCGGAACCTCGCGTTTGCGTTTGGATTGGCTCTTCTCCTCGTGTATATGATCTTGGCGGCCCAATTCGAATCGTTCGTGCTACCGTTCACCATTCTGTTGAGCGTTCCTCTGGCGACGATGGGAGCCAGTGTGGCGCTCTGGGCCGCCGGCGAGGGACTCAACTCGATGAGCCTCATCGGCGTAGTGATTCTCGTCGGCATCGTGGTGAACGACGCAATCATCAAGGTGGATTTCATCAACCAGATGCGCGCGCAGGGGAAGGCGCTGAGGGAGGCGATTCTGGACGCCGGGCGGGTTCGGCTCCGTCCCATCGTCATGACGACGGTGACCACGGTGTTGGGCCTGACCCCAATGGCGCTCGGCTTCGGCCGGGGCGCCGACCTGCGGGCGCCACTCGCCATCGCCGTGATCGGCGGGCTCATCAGCGCGACGGCGCTCACACTGCTCGTCGTACCCGTGGCGTACGATCTGCTCGATGAGTTGAGACGGCGCGTTCGCGCGGCGTTCGGTTTTGGCGCGCTGCAACCGGAAGGTGCCCCGCTGAGTTCGTCGCTTGACCGGTCTCATCCGGAAGGGACGGTCGAGAAGTGATTCGGCTCTCTATCCGCCGCCCAGTCGCGGTCTCGATGGCGTATCTGGCGGTGGCGCTCCTCGGCGTCGCGGCGTGGCGCAACATCCCGATCGAATTGCTGCCAGACACGGAGCTTCCACAACTCACGATCATCGCGGAATGGCCCAACGCGTCCCCCGAAGCCACGGAGGCGTTTGTCACCGCCCCGTTGGAGGCCGCGGTGCAGCAGGTGCAGGACGTCGAGAAGATCATGTCGGTTTCGGAAGACAGCCGCCGTGGGTTCTCCTCCACGACCATCACCGCCGAGTTCGCGCGTGACAGCGACATGGATTTCGTGAGGCTCGATCTCTCGGAGCGACTGGCGGCGATCGAAGACGATTTGCCGGCCGGCGTGACCTCTCTCCGCGTCGAGCCGTACACGCCCGACGAGTTTGCCGATCAGCAGTCGCCGTTTCTCAGCTATACCGTCACCGGGCCCTATACGCTGGAGGCGCTCCGCACGCACGTCGAAGATCGCATCGTGCCTGAACTGACACAGGTGGACGGTGTTGCGGGAATCGACGTCTACGGTGGGCGCGGACGAGTGCTCGAGCTCGCCCTCGACGAAACCCAGATCAACGCGCTCGGTCTGAGTTCGTACGTCGTCGCTCAACGAATTCGCGAGCTGGAGTACGTGGCCGAAGCCGGGCTGGTGGAAATTGGCGGTGTGCTCCGGACGCTCGCCATTCGGCACCGCACCGAGACGACCGACGAAATCCGGCGAACACCGCTGCTCACGGATCGCGGCCGAGTCGTCCGCGTCGATGACGTGGCAACGGTACACGATACCTTCGAAGAGCCGTATCAGTATTACCGGGTAGACGGCCAGCCAGCGGTCGCCTTCCGCGTATTCAAGGAAATCCGAGTCAATACCGTCCGGGTCGCCGACGACGTGAAGAAGAGGATTGCGGAAATCGAGGAGATCCACCCGGCGGGCGTCCGTCTCATTCTCGACGACGATCAGAGCAAAGACATCAAGGCGCAGCTCCAGGATCTGCGATTACGGGCGATGGTCGCGGCAACGGTCATCTTCGCCGTATTGCTGCTGTTTCTCCGTTCGTTCCGCTCGGCGGCGATCATCTTCACGACGATCGGTTTTTCGGTGCTAATTGCGCTCAACTTGATCTACTTCGGCGGGTTCACGCTCAATGTGCTGACGTTGATGGGTTTGGCCATGGGGTTTGGGCTCATCGTCGACAACGCCATCGTCGTCGTCGAGAACATCTACCGAAAACGGCGCGCTGGAAC
>JBFIZG010000253.1:0-5490 GCA_041604955.1 Gemmatimonadales bacterium
CCGGGATCGGGCCCCCGATGCACCGCGCCTGAGGTCCAGTCCGGCAAGCGGCCCTTGCCTTCCATGATGTCGATCTCACCGCATCGCGGCCAACCCACGTCATCGATGTTGCCGCCAAGCAGCCAGAAGGCCGGCCACATACCCACTTCGCCCGGCTGGCGGATGCGCGCCTCAAACCGGCCGAAGAGGAACTCTCGCTTCCCCTTCGTGATCAGTCGCGCCGACGTATGCTGCCGATGTTCGAAATCTTCGCGACGCGCCTCGATCACCAGGGCGCCGTCTTCCAGCCAGGCGTTGGCGCCCGGCGTCGTATCCAGCCGGTCCGTGTAGTACTGAAGCTCGTTGTTGAACGGATCGGGCATGACCTCCGCGGTCCAGCTACCCTGGTCGATCGTCGACCCGTCAAACTCATCCGCCCATGCGAGTTCCCAGGTTATCTCGACTTCATTCGTCGTCGGCTGTTGCTGGGCCTCGGACCCACATCCGAGCAACACCAGCATGACGACGATGGATCCGACACTCCTATTTGACATATGGGCCTTTTCCCAAGCGATGCAGGTTACGAACGTTCGACTGAACAAGTTCGTCACGGGATGCACAGATCGGAAGGCCGCCCCAATCGGCCACCGTTACGCGGAGCTTCGTTTCCCAATCTCGACCGGGCGTATTACGCCGGCAAGCGCAGCACCTACGAGCGGCACGAGGACGACCCAGATGCGAAGCCCAAGCGGCCCACTCCCACCGACCCCGTCCAATGCCAATAGTGCCAAGCCTCCGCACACGAGCACTGCGCCGGTCACGAGCCGCCAGGCGGACGGTAACCCCTGATCACGCGGACCGCGCTCGAACCGTCCGAACACGAGCGACAGCGGTATCAGCGCAACGAGATACGCGATCAACCACCCCGGTCGGAGTGCCCACCACGTCCCACTCCCTGGCGACGCCGTGAGGCCGACATTTCCAACGGCCAGGGCCAGGCCGATCATTGCCGTCGAGGCGGTGAGATGCCAGAGAAACACCGTCATGATCATGCCGTTGATGAGCACGGTCGCGGTCCACGGTACGGCCCGCTCGAGCCATCGACGCACCGGTGTTTCAATCGAGAGAAGGAGTCCGCAATGAAACAGCGCTAGCGCGAGCATCGGAAGCTTTGGTGGAAGCGTGTTGCTCACCGCCTCGCCCGGCACGCTCACCATACTCACGGGGTACGGCCCCAGCGTCACGAGCCCTACCAGGAGCGTCATCCCACCCGCGGCCCAGAGCAGCGTTCTCGCTGATCCACCCAATCGCCCGTCACGCCAAGCAAAACCGAGCTGGTGCACGGCGAGCCAGATGAACGCGTAGTTGAGCCATCCCACCACGCGAAAGTCGGCCGCAAAGAACAACGCGTCGTCCAACACCGCCCCAGCGACCAGCGCCCAGAATGAGAGGAGTCCGAAGCGTTGCCACGCCGCGTAGGCGATTGGCACGAGCAGCACCGCCATCACATACACGGCCAAGAACCAAATCGGCACGAGAGCCATCTGTGACCCGGTTCGGATCAGCTCCGGCCGAACCCCCATCTGATGCCCCACCACCGCGAGGACCGCCCAGACCACAACCAGTGGTACCACCGGCCCGATCAGACGCTGCAGCCGGCCGCTCAGCCACTCGGCATAGCTTCGGCCGTCCCGTTTCGCGGCGTTCCACGAGACGCCGTTCGAATATCCGCCCACCAAGAAGAACACCGGCATCACCTGGAACACCCACGTGAGCCATCGCGTCCACGGCTGGTGCTCGAGCATGTTGCTGAGACTGATCTCCCCGCCGACCACGTACGGGGCTGCCAAGAGCCAGTGCCCAGTGATTACGGCCAGAATGGAAAGGGCGCGGAGAAAGTCGACGTAACGGTTGCGAGACGCGGGAGTCTTGCTCGCGGCATCGGCCGCCCGGGTCCAGAGGTTTTGGCGCGGTTGTGTGTCGGATCGATTGGCGGCCGTCTTCGAGGGCCGGGAAGAGCCGTCGGACATAGAGGCCAGTTTGAGAGGAGCCGCGAGTGCTGAGGACCGAGACCGCTCAGTCCCTCATGGACGGTCCTTCTTCTTCATTTCATTGAACAACCGGTCTGCGCCCTCGTATCGCGGGTCGGCGGGCTCCACGTCTCCGAGTTCCTTCTTGCGCTTCTTCGAGGCGCCAGCCGAGGGCTTGCCGGTCTCCTCCTCGTACCGCTTTTGGCTCGCTTCCTGAGCTTTTTTCGCCATCCTCTCGAGACGGCGAGGGTCGAAATCTTTCATCGAGTGCGGCTCCATTGTGTGTGAGCAGATCGAGCGGATCTGTCGTTGGTGAAAGCTAGTTCCTTTTTGCAGGAAACCAATGATGCCAGATTGATGAGCACTCGGTGTGGGCCGATCGCGGCATGCTACGGATGCCGTGTCAGCCGCTCAATGGCCGCCCGAACCTCCTTCACGGCAAGCAACGGCATCGCGTCGCGATTACTCACGTAGCGGACCGCGTTCATCGCCTGCGCTTCGAGCGAGTACCATGGGATCCACCTCTTCATCGCGCCGTGCCGACGTCTATCCAGCTTGGGCCAGCGGGCGCCCCGCCACACACGGACCTCGCCAAACCATCCACGCGGTCGGACCCGGATTTCGACGTACGCGTTTCCTTCGCGATACACGACTGCGGTCCGAACGGTGCCGTCCCGGTCACTCATTCAGAAGCGCCGTGCTCCTACTCGTGATCGTCATGCGCCGGTGGATGTACTTCCCGACCGACACGGCTCGCATCGGATTTGCACCGTGACCCTGGGATGCAACCCACCCGACCTCATCGCTCGAGAATTCGAACCAGCGCCCAGCCCGTGACCCCACCCAACACGACACCACCAAAGAGAATCGTGGCGAGCGCGACGAGCGCCCCCCACGGACCCGAAACATTGATGAATACAGCCGTCCCCGCCGCCAACGTCCAGCCCACGACCGAGGCAAGTACCCACCAGTTGGCTCTGTCGGAGTGTGGTCGAAGAATACGCAGTTGCAGCACGCCTACGAGCACGCCGCCGATCAACACGGCGCCGGGCAGCGAGTACGGAAACCAGAGCCACAGCGCACTGGCGAGATCGGACGCCAGGAACGGTAACCCCAGTCCGAGTACGGACGCCCACGTCCACCGCCATGCCGTTCCCAGCCGACCCTGCAATACGCGCCCCTGAGCGTACCCCACACCGGCTCCCATGCCGACCCCGATCATGAACTGTGACTCCCCCATACCGAGCGTGCCCCACGCCATCGCCAACACGACAACTAGGACGAACCCAACCACCCATCCGACAAACGTGGCTTTTACCCACCGTACGAGGAATCTTCGATCCTCATTTGTTTCTGCAGGGTTCATGGGCGATCACCTTGCGAAGCAGTGCGGCGTGATACGAGCGCGGCGGTCATCAGTCGTCCAACCGCCACGATTGTTTTTCTTTCTCGTTTCTCCGGATCTTCGGATGCTTGCTGCAGAGGTGGGCTACCCGCTTTTCCGAAATGCTGGTGTGGGCGGCGATGGCTTCGGTAGACCGGAAGGTATGGGACGTCGATGACCGAGACGCAACCAGAAAATCATAGATCTTCCCCGCGTCTCTCCGATCGTGCCACCACTTCCATCCCCCTCCGGCCAACGCGACGATTGCGGCCGCGCCAACCGACGAGAGCAGGGGGTTGTTGTTGATGACCTCGAGGAATCCGTTCATGGGCTTCCCTACAAAGTGCTCGGTGGTCAGAGCCCGTTTTTTGCGCCATCCCGCATCGGGCTTCCATCAACAACGATCCTCCCTGTTCATAATACGATCCTTCCAACCCCCTGTCACACTCGAACGCTCGACAACACCCACCTACCTGGACCGAGTCGACGGCGAGTGCCCGTTCACAGCCGCATCACGCGCTTCATCACCTTGAGCGCGAGGTCGCGCCCAAGCAGCCGGAGCGCCCAGTGTGCCTTGATCGCATTCGCCCCGACTAGCACGCACAATGGCGGGTTCGGCCGCTCGAGCGAACGGACTATCGCCTTTGCCACCTGTTCCGGCGGGATGCCGTAGCGGCTGTCAATCCGAGAGAGAACGTTCCGGTACACGTCATCGATCGCCTTGTTTCCCACGGGCTCGTAGTCGTTCCCGGTCTCGTTGAAACCGGTGTTCACGTTCCCGGGCCGAACGATCACACACCGGATGTTTCGGTGAGCAACCTCGAAGCTCAGCGACTCGAAGAACAGTTCGAGACCCGCCTTGGAGGCCGAGTAGACCGACTCCATTGGGATCCCCACGCTGGCAGATACCGAGCTGACCGTCACCAGCCGGCCGCCGTCCCCGACCAGCGGCAGCACGTCCCGCACGAACCGAATCTGTGAGGTGAGGTTGATGTCGAGCACCCGGTCGATAGCATCGTCGGTCAGATACTCGACCGGAAACGCACTGTGCACCGCCGCCGTCATCACCACGGCATCCAGTGAGTCCGCTTCGGCCTTCACCCAGGCAAGCGCCTGCTTCACGTCGTCTCTGTCGGTAAGGTCCATCCGCCGTGTTCGTACCGCGTCGCCGTGCTCCTCTCGGCACGCATCCAACCCCTGCTCGTCGACGTCGACCACCCAGACCCGGTCGCCTCGTGCGATCAGCAGATCGACGGTAACGCGACCGATGCCGCGCGCGCCTCCAACGACGAGCACAACTTTCGCCGACTTACCCATGAGCCTCGCTTTCCGGTTTTGCCGTGGCGGAAACACGTCGCGCCCGGTCGGACGCTCGTGACCCGAACCCCACACCGATGTCGCCATGCTTATTGATTCCGGACCGATCAATCATACCACGTTTCGTGCCTCCAAGAAGCAAGTGGAGAGCGAGGGCCAATGCGTCCATCGTGGCGGTCCGCGGTGGCGGAGCATTGCCGATCGGAGACATGTTATTGGACGTAGTCGACGCGCTGGGCCGTGGGTCAAATCGGAGATAGCTCAACGCTGCCGTTGGGGTAGGGACGAGGATTGGCTGCGGCATGCTTGAACTCACGGAGCAACCCATGTCAAACGGACCACCCACCAAGAAGGAAATCCCGCCGCCGACCCCGGAGAACGTTCTCCCACCCAACCGGAAGCACGGCTATTTCGTGAATCACGAGCACCACCCCTTTCGACCCGACACGCACGCGCTCGTGAATGCCTGGTGGCTCGCCGAGTCGGCACTGCTCGCGTACGCGTCGCTCGATTTCGCAAAGTCACGATTCGAAACTGCCGGGTTCACTCTCGCCGGCCGGCAACCGTTCTCCAAGAAGAGTACCCAGTGCTATGTGGCCCACAAAGATGACTTCGCCATCGTCGCGTTCCGAGGGACGCAGGTACTCAAGCCGGGCGCGAATCAGCCCCTGGTTGAGACGCTGCGGCAGGTCGCGGCCGACATCTACCTCGACGGGAAGTTCGGTCTCGTCAAGTGGGACGGGCCGGGTCTGGTTCACCAAGGGTTTCTCGACGGACTGA
>JBFIZG010000254.1:0-5484 GCA_041604955.1 Gemmatimonadales bacterium
GCAGACGCTTCGTAAGGAGACCGATAGCCTTCCAGCATACGGGAGCCACAGGTGGTGGGATACTCGAGCGTGCAGATGTTGTCTTTGACGGCGGCCACCAACCCGTGGAGCGGTCCGGGGGTGGGTCGCTCGGACAGCGCGCGGGCCTGCTCGAGGAGATTCTCGCGATCGAATGCGACGACGGCGTTGAGATCGCGCGTCGCTTCGATCCGCGTCGCCGCCGCCCGAGCTGACGCGAGGGGGTTCATTCTCGCTCCAGCGCACCGAGTTTCGGGACCACGAACAAGCCCTCGCGAAACGCGGGTGCGTTGACCATCACCGGGTGCAAGAGCCGGGACGGAACGACTTCGTCGCTGCGAAGAGTCGTCCGCTTCCCGCTCGGGTCCTCGTCCATGGCGCTCTTCGCCGGCACCGGGTCCAATTGAGACACGTACGCCAAAATACGATCGATCTGCGCGGTGAGCGTCGGCAGTGATTCCGGATCGATATCCAGAGCCGCGAGCCGAACCACGTCCTCGATCTCTTTCCGCCGTTCTTCAGTCATGCACTTTCCCAGTCCCGCTCGAGCCCGGCATACGCGACCAAGAGTTGCTTGGCTCCGACTTCCTCTTCGTCGAACGCGACGTGGACCTTGAGATCCTTGCCAACGCCCGAGATGCCGGTGATGGTCCCCGACCCAAAACGACGGTGTCGGACCCGCTCACCTTTGACGTAGCGCGGGGAGTCCTGCGAGATCATTTCGGGCTCGTCGTCCTCGTAGGCGACCCAGCGCGACGCGCCCCGCCGGCGGCGATAGAGATCGCCGCCAAACATGCCGCTCGTCTGCCGATCTTCGAGAATCCCCGGAGGAATCGCATCGAGAAATCTCGATGGCGCGCCCGGCATGAGCTGCCCGGCCCGGCGCCGCGCGCGCGCCCACGTGAGATAAACGCGGTCTTGTGCGCGGGTGACACCGACGTACGCGAGACGTCGCTCCTCTTCCAACCCCTGGGCCGTCTCGAGCGACCGGCTCAGGGGGAACAACCCGTCTTCCAATCCCGCAATGACCACGATGGGCCATTCGAGCCCCTTCGCGGTATGAACGGTCATGAGAGTGACACCCTCGACGCTCCCGCTTTCGGTGTCGCCGGGCGACGTGAGCGCCGCGGTGGCGAGAAAGCTCTCGAGCGGCGACTCGGACTCTTCCTCCGATCCCTCCTCGGACCATTCAGCGGCTGCGGCAATCAACTCCCGCACGTTGTCGAGACGGTCTGTGCTCTCGTAACCCTCTCCCCGGAGATGCGTTTCGAAATCGGTTCGCTCGACAATCTGTTCCAGGAGCGCGGCCGGGGTCGTCCGTGCGACGTCGGTACGCAGCTCGTCGATCATGCCAGCGAATTCCTGAAACCCGCGCTTCGCGTGGGGTCGGAGATCGACGATCCGGTCGGCGATACGCGCCGTCTCGAGGATCGGTTTCGACCACTGTGCTGCCGCCGCCTGAAGCGTCGCGATGCTGGACGTCCCGAGCCCGCGCTTCGGCACTTGAACCGCGCGTAGGAACGCTTCGTTGTCTGCCGGATTCACCACCAACCGCAGGTACGCGACCAGATCACGCACTTCTCGTCTTGCGTAGAAACTGATCGCGCCGACGACGCGATACGGAATGCTGGCGCGCCGAAACGCCTCCTCGAGCGCTCGTGACTGCGCGTTGGTCCGGTATAGCACCGCCATGTCCGAAAACGCGAACCGATCCGAGGCGCTCCGCTCCCTGAACTCACGCGCCACCCACTCCGCTTCGTCACGTTCGTCTGCTGCGGCCACCAACACGACGGGATCGCCGCCGGGCCGCGACGTGAACAGTGTCTTGCCGAGCCGCTCTCGGTTTTCCGAGATCACTCCGTTTGCGGCATCGAGGATTACCTGGCTCGACCGATAATTCTCCTCGAGCCGAATGAGCTTGGCGCTTGGGAAATCCGCCTGAAAATCGCGCATGTTGCGAATGTCGGCACCTCGCCACGCGTAAATCGACTGATCGTCGTCCCCGACTGCGCAGATGTCCTCGTGGACCCGTGCGAGCGATCGCACGAGGAGATACTGTGCGCGATTGGTGTCCTGAAACTCGTCGACCAGGATGGAGGAAAAGCGTCGCTGATAGTATTCGAGTCGGTCCGGGTGTTCGCGGAACAGCGTGAGCGGATGCAGCAGCAGATCATCGAAGTCCATCGCGTTGGCCAACACTAACGCCTTTGTGAGGTGGTGGTAGACTTCAGCGGCCACCTGGCTCAATCGATCTTCGGCGAGAGCCGCGAGTTCATCGGGCGGCACCAGGCGATTCTTCGCACCGGAAATGATCGATTGCACGTGCTGCGGCGCGAACTTGCGAGGCGCGTGCCCGAGGGTCCCCAGCAATCGACGGATGAGCGCGAGACGGTCGTCTTCGTCGTAAATGGTGAATTGCGACGTGAACCCGATACGTGAAGCCTCTCGCCGGAGCATGCGGGCAGACAGCGAATGGAACGTACCGATCCAGAGACCGGCCGGATCGCGCCCCAACAGGTCGGCGACCCGCTTTCGCATCTCGCCGGCGGCCCGATTCGTGAACGTGACGGCGAGAATGCGCTCCGGGGGGACGCCGCGTGCTTCCACCAGATGCGCCAGCCGCGTCGTGAGTACCCGGGTTTTTCCCGAACCGGCGCCAGCGAGGACGAGCAGCGGGCCGCCCTCATACTCGACCGCTTCGCGTTGCGCTGCGTTTAAGTGGTGATCACGCATGGTCGGCATGCGTCCGAAGTGGAATATCCGCACGGAACACCGTCCCATGCTCAGATGGAACGTGCTCGAGCCTGCCACCGTGCACGTCCTCGACGATCCGGCGCGCCAGCGCCAACCCGATGCCCCACCCACCCCGTTTCGTCGACACGCCTGGTTCGAACACTTGCGATCGAACACTCGCATCGATGCCAGGACCATCGTCGCTGACAGTGAGTTGCGCCCAGTCTTCTCCCGGGGATTCCACGGTAATCGTGATGTTTCCTCCTCTTCCGCTCAGCGCGTCGATGGCATTCCTCACCAGTGCTTCCAACGCCCACTCCAACAGCACCGGGTCGGCAGAAACCATGGGCCCTGCCGTACCCGCGCTGACCGTGAGGTGCACGGGATTCGCGCGCCGTGGAAGTCGCGGCGCAAAATAGGCCGCAACCCGTTCGGCGAGCGCACCGAGCCCAACCTGATCGCGCCGCGCCGGCCGCCCGATTCGCTCGAACCGCTGTGCCACACGCTGAAGACGCTCGAGGTCGCTTGCCAGATGTTTCCCTACGTCCCGCGCGCCCGCGTCGGGCAATTCGTTCAGCCGCTCGACCCAGGCGCTCGCGCTCATGAGTGGCGTGCCCATCTGGTGGGCCGATTCACGCGCCATCGCCACCCAGATGCGGTCACGGTGCCGCTCGACCGCCGTGCGATAGGCCCAGATCCCGATTGCGAGTGCTAAGAGCAACACGCCAAGCTGGAGCGCGCGGAGCCAATTCAACCGGCGGGCCACGGGCAGATTGCCGTAATGAATCGTCGTCCCATCGGGAGCCCGTCGTGGCACATTGATGCGGTCGAGCTGTCGCACGAAGCCGCGCATGGCCTCGTCGCCGCCCTCTACGACGTTTGCAGGAAGATTGGCATTGATCGTGGGCGTGCCGGCACTGTCCGTGACGACGATCGGCACGCCTTCGCTTCGTAGGCTTCCGGCCAACTTGAGGAGCACGTCGGTGTCGGCCCCTGGCGTCGTGTCGCTTAGGGCCGCGACGATCTCAGCGTAGCGTTCAGAATTCTCTCGCGCCTCCCGGCGGAGAAGTGAGGCGATATCCCAAGCCTGCCACAACGAGAGTGCCCCGAACACGAGCACGAGCGTCAAGACGGCCTTGAGGCCGTGTCGTTGTAACCACCGGCGAACTCTACGACCCACCATTGGGAGTCAGACGATCCACCCCGAGGTACGGCACCAATGCCGCCGGAATTCGCACGGACCCGTCGGACTGCTGGTTGTTCTCCAGAAGCGCCACGATGAGACGCGGCAATGCGAGCCCGGATGCGTTCAACGTATGAACGAAAGATGGTTTAGCGCCGACCGACGGGCGGTAGCGAATATTCGCGCGCCGGGCTTGAAAATCCGTGAACGTGCTGGCGCTGGACACCTCGAGCCACCCCTGGACGCCCGGCGCCCAAACCTCGATGTCGTACGTCTTCGCGCTTGCGAATCCCATATCCCCAGTGGCGAGCACCACGACCCGGTACGGCAGCTCCAGGCGTTCGAGCACGGCTTCGGCGTGCCCGAGCATCAGCTCGTGGTCGGTCGGCGAGTCCTGCGGCGTCGTGATGCGTACGAGCTCGACTTTATCGAACTGGTGAACTCGGAGGATACCACGCGTCTCCTTGCCATGGGCGCCCGCTTCCCGGCGGAAACACGGCGTATACGCGACATACGCCTTCGGAAGTTCGTCCGCGGAAAGAATTTCTCCCGCATGGAGGTTGGTCACCGGTACTTCCGCTGTGGGGACGAGGTACAGGCCGTCGGTTGTCACGTACATCTGTCCCTCGAGATCGGGAAGCTGTCCCGTTCCGCGTGCGGATTGCTCGTTCACCATGAGCGGCGGCGACACCTCGACGTATCCGTGCTCGGTGGTATGCATGTCCAGCATGAATCCGGTCAGCGCCCGGCCGAGTTTTGCACCCATTCCGAGAAAAACGGGAAAACCGCTTCCGGCGATACGCGCTCCCCGAGGGAGGTCCAGGATCCTGAGCGCCGATCCGAGATCCCAGTGCGGCGCAGGCTCGAAGTCGAACTCGGGAATCGTGCCCCATTCCCGAATGGTCTGATTGGCCGACGCATCGCCTACCGGCACCTCGTCGAGCGGGAGATTCGGTACCTGGAGCATGCGCTCTTCGAGCTGCGCTTCCACCGCACCCAGCGCCTTGTCGAGTTCCTTGATCTGCGCGCTCACACCCTTGAGGCTCGCGGTCAGCGTCGAGACGTCACTCTGCTGTTTCTTCAGACGGCCGACTTCTTCTGACGCCCGGTTGCGTTCGGCCTTGAGTTGCTCCGAACGCCCAAGCACCTGTCGACGCTCGGCGTCCAACTCGACGAGACGATCGACGACCTTTTCGTAGGATGCCGCGCGGCGCGAGAGGACCGACCGCACCGCGTCCGGCGACTCGCGTATCAACCGTATGTCGATCACGAGACTACGATGTGGGGAGACCGGGCTCGAGGTTCAGATACCCGCAGTTGACGTCGATCAACAGCTCAAGCGTGATGCTTCGATTCGCCTGATCGAGCGACAAGACGTGGAACTTGCCGAAGCGCGGGAGCGCGCCAAGAAACGAGCAGAACAGCGACGCAGTTCGAGACCGCGCAGCGAATACGGTGCCCGGCGTGACCTCCAACGCCCTGTCCGACACGTAGTCATCCCGCGGCGCCTTCTTGAGATCGGTGAACGATTGATCTCGACGTTGCACGCC
>JBFIZG010000255.1:0-5474 GCA_041604955.1 Gemmatimonadales bacterium
CCTTCGTGCATGTCGGGCATCGCGTACACGCAATCGCTCACCCCAGGAAGCGTCGCAACGTTGGTCAACTGCTCCAGCGACCGGTCGGTCGCCATCTGATTCCACAGCTCTTCGTCTGCGAACACCCGAACGGGGACACGCATCCCGGGTCGGGCGGTGGCCGGCAGCTCGTAGCTCTGGGCGCTGGTCTGAACGGCGGCACTGGCGAGGCTCGTGGTGGTCATACGTCGAGAATCACCTCCGCTTCAACACCGCCGGCCACCTCACGCACGCGGAGATTGTGAAACGTGGCGGCTTTGACCAGAGAAGGCGCCTCCTGAAGGGTCACCCCGCGCGCCCGGAGATCCAGCGCCGTGTCCGTGACGGAGCGGGGGTCGAACTCGGTGGGGACCCAGTGCGTGGTTTCCGCCTGATAGACCAACTCGTTCAACCAGTCCACGAGGAGCGCCGCGCGATCTCGGGAACGCACGTTGAGTGATTTCCAGTCACCGCTCGCCTGCCGATCTCCGTCCCCCAGCATCAGGAGGCCTACTGCGCGACCCGCTTCACAGAGCAGTTCGGAAAAGGACGGGGCCCGAACTCGCAGTTCGAGCTCGGAGGTGTGCTCGAGAAACTCATGAGACGCGACGGACATCAATGTGATATTATGGTGTTTTCGAAGGAACGTACAAGGGAGTCAGGAGCTAGAAGTTGGAGCTAGGGGTGCGCAACCCTCGCTTCCAGTCCCTAATTTCTCGCTGACTTGTGTCAGCCCTCCGACGCCGTCACATTACGTGCCGACGGGCGTCAACCGCGCGACCCGAAAAAGGAGAGGTGGCCGAGTGGCTTAAGGCGCCGGTTTGCTAAACCGTTATAGGGGTAACTCCCTATCGAGGGTTCGAATCCCTCCCTCTCCGTTCTCTTCAACCCAAAAGATTCGATGACCTCATCGGGCGTCCGCGTCCGCTTCGCTCCCTCCCCAACCGGATACCTCCACGTCGGCGGCGCGCGAACGGCACTGTTCAACTGGCTTTTTGCCCGCAAGATGGGCGGGAGATTCCTGCTCCGAATCGAAGACACGGATCGTGAGCGATCGAGCGACGAACACACGCAGGTAATCCTCGACGGGCTGGAATGGCTCGGCCTGGACTACGATGATGAGATCGCCTTTCAGGGGGCCGGTCTGGAACGACACCGCGCCCTCGCCGATCGGCTTGTCGGGGAGGGAAAAGCTTACATGGATGAAGGAGCCGTCCGGTTTCGGATGCCCACCGGCGAGATCGCGTGGGACGACGGCGTGCATGGACACATAAGCTTCGACGGTTCCGACATCGAAGATTGGGTGATCCTCCGATCCGACCGGACTCCGACGTACAACTTCTCCGTAGTCGCGGACGACGTGACCATGGGAATAACGCACATCATCCGCGGGAGCGACCACATCTCGAACACCCCAAAGCAGATCGCCGTCTACCGAGCAATGGAACGGGAACAGCCGTCGTTTTCACACGTCAGCGTCATTCACGGCATGGACGGGAAGAAGCTGTCGAAGCGTCACGGCGCGACCGCAGTGGGGGACTACCGGAAGTCGGGTATCCTTCCGGAGGCGATGCGGAACTTCCTGGCGTTGTTGGGTTGGAGTCCCGGGGACGATCGCGAACTGTTTTTTGAAATGGCCGACTTGGTTGCGGCATTTTCGCTCCAGGGTCTCCAGAAGAAGAGCGCCATCTTCGACACCACCAAGTTGGAGTGGATGAACGGCCAGTATCTGAGCCGCACTCCTCCGGAAACCCTGCTCCCCCTTGTAGAGCCACACCTTGCGGACTACGACCTGCCTCAGAGCAAACTGGGCCGGGAGCGCCTCCTCAGCTTGATCGCGGTCGTCCGGGAGCGCGCGCGCACGACTCTCGATATCGCCTGGCAGATCGCGGTCCGGACAGACGTCAAACATCTGATCAAGGACGATAAGAAGGCGCAGAAGCTCTTCGCGAAAGATCCCGATGGGTTCCGCACGGTGCTCGCCCTCGTGCACGACCGACTTCACAATGTCGACGAATCTTCGTGGGCGGCCGAGCCGCTGGAGTCAGACCTACGTGCGCTGGCCGAAGCGCATGGCCTGGGCGTTGGGCAAGTGTTTCAACCCATTCGTGTAGCCGTGACCGGCGGCGCCGTGTCAGAACCGGTTAACGTATTGCTATCCGTTGTCGGAAGAGAAGAGAGCCTAGCCCGCATCGAGGCGGCGTCACACTGGGAAAGCCCCGCGGTTCTCGGAAGCTAACCTGCCACCTGCCACCTGACACCTGACACCTGACACCTGTCACCTCTTACTGTACATCCCGTCAAACGCCACGGTCCACGTTTCCCCATCATCCGCAGACGTTTCCCAGGTCTGACGCACCCGATCGTTCGCAAGCGGGTCCCACGTGATCCGGTGCATCACCACGCCGCCCTCGCTGCGGGACACCTCACCCATCATCACCATCTTGCGTTCGACGAGACCACCGTCCAGTTGCAACAAGAGACCGGTGTTGTCGACCCATGACTGGTGCCATTCCCCGGTCGTCCGGTCGTAGATGTTGAAGCTGCTCCCTGCGTGCGCACTCGTCATCGACTGCCATTGCTCCACGAGCACGCACCCGCCGAAAGCCCGGGTGATCCGATTGGTACCGAGAAGCTGCCCCTGCATATTGCGAACTTCCCATTCACCGACCCAAAAATCGAAGGCACGGTACTCCGCACCCGAACACGTGGGTGAGCCCTGCTGTGTCTGCGCTTCGGCTGGATGCACTCCCACGATCAACACGAGTAGCGCGGCGCCGGCGGTAGCGTTGCAGTAACGATTCATCTTCTCAGTTTCCTCGAGATGTTTTGGACTTGGACATCGGGTAGGAACCTTATCGGCGACTGGTCGTGTCCGGCGACGTCCCCTTTTTGGCGGCTTCCGACGCCGAGACGGCGGCACGCAGCAACGCGCGCTCGGCATCCTTGCGTCGTCGGATTTCCTTGACGTACTCGTTGATGGATTCCACGGTCTCGATGCGATCGGCGGCCTGCATGATGTCCGCCCGAATCCGCCGGAGGTTTTGCTCCTCCCGCGCCTGATAGTAGTTCCCCTGAGGGAGATTGAGCAACGCGAGCAGGAGCGTAGGGATCTTGATGTCGCCGAGATACAGCCACTGCTGATCCACCCCCCAAGTCTTTCCCTCGGAGTCGGTGCTGGTCCACTTGGGCGGACCCGGAGTGGCAAAACTGTCGGCCGGCATCGTGTCGGCATACGCCCGCACCAGTGCCGTCACCGCAGCGGCCACCCGTGCGGCGTGCGTCTCCCGATCGGGCGAAGCTTCCACCACCCCCAGCTCGGCCTCCATGGGCTGCACCCACACGCGACCGCCCGCATAGGCTGGGCCCAATAGGCGGCGTTGGCCGATGACGGGTGTCGGCCCATCCTCGGTTTCGTCCGGCCTCTCGGGCACCTCCGTGGGCGCGGCAACCGTTTCCACACGACCGATTCGGTCCGTTGGCGGTGCTTCTTCTTCCACGACGACCTGGGGTTCGGGTTCCGGTTCCCGCGGAAGGAGTTCAACTGGCTCGGGCTCCTCCTCACCTTGTTCCACGTACGGAGGCATCTCGACGGCCAGGTCCTCGGGCTCTGGTTTGTCCAACAGCTGGATGAGGGTGGTCGTCGTTCGCGTCACGATCTCCGTCCGGGCCAAGAACAGCACCACGATGCCAATCACGACGGCGTGCACGAGGACGGACACGAAACCCCACGCGGGGTGGCTCCGTTCCGGCTCGGGGGGCAGCTTGAACTCAAACGGTCGCACTCGTGACCTCATCGCGATTCACTACGCGTCCCAGTCGTTCGGCCGCTACGACCATACGTTCCGGTTCTACCGTCAGGGCGATTCGAATGAACCCTTCACCACCAAACGCCGAACCGGGCAGCACCATCACGTTCTCACTCTCCAGTGCCTCCCGCGCGAACGCCGCCGATTCCACACCGCCCGGGACAGGAAACCACAGGTACATCGTGGCGGCGGGCGGCTCCACCTCAATCCCTATACCCCGAAGTGCCGCCACTGCTCGATCGCGGCGCTCCTGGAACCGTGCTCTCACCGGTTTCGCCAGCCGTTCGGCCTGGTTTAACACGACCGCCCCCGCATGCTGGATGGCGAGGAACGGGCCCGTATCCACGTAGCTCTTCATCCGGTTCAGCGTGCCGATGAGGTCGGCTGACCCAACCGCCCACCCCAGACGCCAACCCGTCATACAAAAGCTCTTGGACAGGGAATGAAACTCGAGCGCCATTTCGCGGGCGCCCGGGACCTGCAACACGCTGGGCGCCCGATATCCGTCAAACGTCACCTCGCAGTACGGGTTGTCGTAAGCGAGAACCACGTCGTGCCGGTGACACGCCTCCACCGTTCGTTCCAGATACTCACGCGGGGCGACGGCGGTGGTCGGGTTGTTTGGATAGTTCAGAAACAGCAGCCGCGCTCGCCGGAGTCGCTGGGCATCCAGATCTTCGAGTTCGAGAAGAAAGTCCTGCTCGGGCAGAAGCGGCTGGAACGCCACTTCGGCGCCGGCCAGGACCGCGCCGCCAATGTAGGCTGGATAACCCGGTTCCGGCAGCACACAGACGTCGCCGGGATTGAGCACGGCGAGCGGCAAATGTACGAGACCGTCTTTCGAGCCAATAAGCGGGAGCACCTCGGTCATGGGATCGACCGTCACAGCGAACCTCCGCTCCATGTAATCGGCGATGGCCTCCCTAAACGCCTTCAACCCCACCTGAAACCCGTAGCGACTCATGCGTGAGTCGCCGAGCGCGTCGTGCAGGGCTTGCACCGCCTCTGGCGGTGGAGGAAGATCGGCGTCTCCGGCGGCCAAATCGATCACGTCTTGACCGCGTTCGAGGAGCTGCTGCTTGATCACGGCCAACTCGCCGACCGCGTACCGCGGCAACCGCTCGACCCGATCACTCGGCCGGCTCATACCGGGGCCCCGATCCCGTGGATCGCGAAGAACTCTTCCGCCGCCGCGCGCACGGTTTTCCAGTCGCCGTCGACCCGGGTCGCCGGAGGCAGTGACGACATCAAAAAGCCCCCATAGCTCCGTGTGCGAACACGCGGATCCATGAGTACGACGACGCCGACGTCTGATTGTGAGCGAATCAACCGGCCGAACCCCTGTTTCAGTTTGAGCGCCGCGTGCGGCAACAGATAGTGACGGAACCCGTCCTGTCCCTTGGCGGCGAGCGCTTCCAGCCGGGCCGCCGTGAGTGGCTCCGTCGGAACCTTGAAAGGTAGCTTCGCGAGCACGAGAGCACGAAGCGAGCGCCCGGGGACGTCCACCCCTTCCCAGAAGCTGTCGGTCCCAAAGAGAATTGCCGAACCGGCCTCGCGGAAGCGTCGTAGCAGCTGATCCCGAGGCGCCTCACCCTGAACCAGAAACGGCCATCGCCCGCCGATCCTGCCGCGAACCTGGGCGGCGAC
>JBFIZG010000256.1:0-5448 GCA_041604955.1 Gemmatimonadales bacterium
CAGCAATTCGTGGAATGTTTTCGCTCTTCGGCCCCCAGTTGATCGCCGGGTACAAGAAATAGTCCTCCACACCGAGTTGGGTGAGAACCTTCCATGCCAAGTCGTGATCATTCTTGCTGGCGATGCTCTGGAGAATCCCACGCTCATCGAGCTGTCGCACGAGGTTCAGCGCTTCTGCCCGGGGACGCACACCGTCAGGACCGTCCTCAATTAAGATCCCGTCCCACATCGTGTCATCCAAATCCCACACGACGCATTTTACCTTTGGCGCCGGGGTTGCCACTTTCCGGAGCGGAGCAGCCATCCGTACGAAATCGAGCCAGGTAAAGATGACACGTACTTCGGCGTCATTCTCCGGGTATACCAATATCCGGCCATCGCGCCGGCCAAAATCCACGTTCATGGCGCTCACCGGGATGCGATGTAGGTTGTGACCCGGCGCCAATGCCAGCGAGCGACGGAACATCACGTCACCCCGGTTTCCGTTCCGATCGTTTTGAAAGCACTCGACGATGAGGTTGAATGACTCGCCGGGGTTCCACGCTTCGACCACGAACGTGTCGAGATCGGCCCCGTCCCGCTTCGAGCGACTCACTCGTTGCAACATGAGGTCGCGGAACATGGCGTATCCCCGGCTGAGACGCCGCTCGGGACTCAGTCGCGAAAACAACCGCGCCACGGGATCGACCACGCCACGCACCACCGATCGGTCGAGCGATGCGATTCGCCGCGCCGCACGTGGCGTCACCGGTCCAAACCACAGCCGCGATTCGAGCTTCCCCCAGCGACGAAACCACACGTCTGCCCCGTAACCAAAGAGCCCGGTGTACGCCGGATTCGGGGCGATGCCGTATTGAAGGCGCGCACACTTCCGATCCGCACGGGCGACGTAAAGTGGACACACCCGGTAGCAGTCGGGCACGGCGCACTCGAGACAGTGCTCTTGCCAGTGCAACAGGTAGACGGCCCGAACCGCCGTCGGGTCGAGCCTCGAGGTAAACCCGTCGTCGGGTATCGCGTCCGTGGCCGGACGCTCGCCGGCCCACTCGGTTTCCCACACGGTCGGCCGCCCTACCCGATCAGATGACCGCGTTCCGTCCGGTCAGACGCTCCCACAGGCGTCCGTCGACCGACAGGTTCGCGATGTTGTAGTCGAGTGCCCGATCCAGATGCCACACCGTCCGGTGGATCTCGTACGAGCCATTGACGTGGTGCTGGAGCCCGGCGATGGCGGTCGCGATGGTCGTGCATCCGATCTCGCGGCAGTAGCTCTTGAGACCGTCGTTGAAGTGGCGTCGCATGCCGTAGGGATAGGAAAAGTGCTCGACGTTCGCTCCGAGGATGGATTCGATCGCTCGCTTACCCTTTTCGATTTCTTCCACGGCGTCGTGCGTCGCCAGATCCGTCAGCACGTGATGCGAAAACGTATGACTGCCAATCGTGTGTCCGGCGGCCGCAAGCTCCCTCAATTCAGTGACCGTGAGCGGGGTGCGGTCCCCGTGGAAGTGCAGCCGATCGTAGTATGCCGACACCTCGTTGGGCGTCGCCCGGTCCCGACACGGCGCCGCGTTCACGTAGAACGTCACGCGTACATCCAGGTCGTCGAACAGTCCCAGCGCATCGTGCCAACAGCGATAGTTGTCGTCGAAGCTGATGTAGACACGCGGGCCGTCAGCACCATAGAGGAAATCCTCGGGGTCCGAAAACCGATATCCGCGTTCCCGAAAGAAGGAGACGAACTCGCGAAAGTCGGTCCAGGTCTCCTCTGGCATGTAGTGAAACAGAACGGCGACGCGATCGGGCAAGCCCCTGTTGCACGCAACGAGATGGGCGTTTCTGATGAATCGTTGGAGCGCTTGTTTCACAGAGCGGAATCCTCGCAGTCGGCCACCCTCATCCGAGGGACGCAAACCTATGCCGGAATCGGCCTGGGAATCCGTGATCCAGCTAACAGGCCGGGGTGGCGGAGCGCCACCCCGAGGCTGTCACGTCGGGCTCAACGCCCAAAATTCGTAGGCGCCGTGGGACTGAAGAGATTGTGCAGGAGCGGCACATCGATAAACAAGAGTCCGATCATCAGCACGGTGCAGATCACGACGGGAATCATGATGAGCGGCTCGCGGTACAAGCCCTCCGGACGCTGGACCGCGCTATCTCGTTTGAAGGCAGACGCCAAGTACAGCGCCATGATCAGCGCGACGAACGGGAAGGACCCGATGAGTTCGAGCCGATACCGCATGATGAACGCGCCAAAAAACAACATGGCGGCCGACCCGTAGAACATGATGGAGACGAGCAGGCGGTCCTCAGTGTAGAACCCGAAGGACTTGCGATAAGCCGCCGCCTGGGCGGGATCGGCGATCATCCGATACTCGGCGAATCGCTTCATGCCCATGAAGTAGCTGCCGATCATCCAATAACTCAGCAACAACGACACTGGTGGGAACAGCGTCGTGCCAACGGCAAACCATCCCGCCAACATGCGGAGCGGATTGTTCAATGCCTCCGACAACACGTCGATGTACGGTAAGTCCTTACTCCGAAGCGGTGGCACGTTATACACGCACCCCAACATCCAGAACCCGAGCATCGCGCCGCCGTACGCTCGCGAAACCAGGAGTCCCACCGCAACACCAGCCACCATCAACCCAATCCACTGCACGTACACCAGCGGAATGACGACCCGGCCGGCGGGAACGGGCCGGTCGGCTTTGGTAGGGTGCAACTTGTCGTACCGCGCATCGAGCAGCTCGTTGATGGAGTAGTTGCTGGACGCAACCAAACAGATCGAGACCACCGCCAACGCGATACGGAGCCAGAGGCCAAGACCATCCAGACGACTGGGATCGAGACTCAACGCGACGGCGATACCCGGCAACATGAACACGTTCTTGAACCAGTGGTCCATCCGCGCGATCTCGAGGTGGCCGCGTATCTTCTCGCCGATCAGGGGAACGGCGTAGACTTTTTCACTTGAAGAGGGCATTACGTAACTCCAGAAAGTCTCGAACGGGCACCCAACCACGCTGCCCGTTCCCATTGACACGGCCGCCGATGATGGCACAGCCCACGCCGGCGTTCGTCGCAGCCTGACCGTCCATCTCGGGCCGGTCTCCTACATAAAGCGCTTCGTCCGGCGCCACACCGAGCCGTTGCAACACGGCCTGCAATCCCTTCGCGTGGGGTTTCAGCACTCCCACATCGGCATCCTGGGCGCTCATGATCACATCAAACATTCCGGCCAGCCCCAATGCGGAAATTTTTTGCTCGGCCGGATAGTCGGACAGAATGCCGAGTTTCAGGCCGCGTTCCCGTGCATCGGTCAGGAATTCGGCCACGCCCTTGTAGACCCAGCGCGCGAGCACCGGGAGTGCCTCCCGATCCATCCAGCGATGAACGGTCGTGGACGCCACCTCCGTCGACACGCCGGCCGACGCACAGGCCAGCGCCAACTGCCGTGCCGCGAGGTCGGCGTGGGGCGGCTCGTCGCGGAGCGACTCATGGGCCTCCCGATACGCGCTGATCACCCTGAGCGTTCGGAGTCCTTCCCTCGGTCGCGTGACATGCGCTCCAATCAACTTGAGCAGCATCGTGACCCGGACCGGAGTCTGGCGGTACAGCGTGCCGTCGACATCGAAGACGATGGCCTGTAAGCGTGCCGGGTCGACCGGCAAAGACACGTGACGCCTCATCATGCAGTCGAGTAGCTGAGAGGCGCGCCGGCCTCCGGAACGGGGTCGTCGCTTGGAGCGGGGTCTCCCTCGAGCTTGTCCCGACAGCGAACGGCGAGGGACTCCCCAAAGGGCAGGCTGCATGTCAGGCCGGGCGACACCGCGTTCAACACGTGCAGCGCACGGTCAGTCTCGCGCACCAGGATGTCGTCGACGAGATCACCACGTCGATTCACGAGCTGCGCACGATTGCCGGCGAAAGACCGTATGAGATCGCTGTGTCGGAGATCCGGAATCAGTTCGTTCGCCTCCCGCCAGATCGCCCTGAGACTGAGACTCTTTTCAACCTCACTTCGGATCAGGGAGCGAAAGCGGGGTTGGAGCAAGAGGCGGTAAAACCCCGGCCAGGTGAGCGTGTCCGCAACGTCACGCACGTTGACCCGGTGGAACGCATACGCCTCTCGCCCAAACGCGAGCATCGCGCCGGGCCCGAGCAGCACTCTGCCGTCGGCCCTGCTGGACGCGTGTACGCCGAGAAACGGAAAGGTCAGATCCGGCGCGGCATAAATGTGGCCGCGAACCAAATCGCGTCGGTTCGGCTTCAGTTCCGCATAGTAGCCGCGAAACGGGATGACTTTGAGATCGCGAGCCAGTGGGCCCGCGAGACGGTCGGCGTGCAGCCCGGCGCAGTTGACGAGCGCCTCGGCGCTGAACGTTCCCGCGGAGGTCTGGAGCGTGATATGCCGGTTCGGTCCGCCGTTCATCGATCCGTCATGGACGGACCGGATGCGAACGTCGTACTTGATGATCGCACCCGCGGCCGCCGCGTCGTCGATCAAGCGGTGCACGAATGACGACGCGTCGAAGCTGGCGCCTTCCGGGGCGTGTAACGCGGCGACCCCACGCGCGTGGGGCTCGATCTCCCGCAGGCCATGCTCATCCACTATTCGCGCCTCGACACCGTTGGCATCTGCGCGGCGTTTGAGTTCGGCGAGCACCGGTTCCTTCTCACCCGTCGACGCGACCACGAGTATCCCATCTTGTACCATCGACACGCCCCGCTGGACACAGTACGCGCGGAGACGACGGCTCCCCTCGACACAGTATCGAGCTTTACTGCTTCCCGGCTTCAGATTGTACCCGGCGTGGATGACCCCGCTGTTCCGGCCACTCTGATGCACCGCGGGGCCTGCTTCCTTTTCGAGCAGGAGCACGCGTACGCCGAGCTTGGCGAGATGGTATGCCGTACTGGCGCCGACGGCGCCGGCGCCAACGACGATCACGTCGGGTTGCGACCACGCGGGACGCGGTGGATGCTTGCTGGCCATGTCGAGCGAACTCACGCAGCCTTGCGCGGCACGGTGTGTCCTAGGTTCCCCAACGCCGTATGGTCGACTTTGAATCGTCGAACCGCGCATCCGGTTCAGCCAACATGTCGCGCGCGGCTGTGACCACGTCGTCGGCGGTGGGGTAGTACAGGCGCTCGAGCGGACCGCTGGTTGGCGCAGGGGCATCCGCCAGCGTGACGCGACGCGCCGGTCCCTTGAGGGCGGTGGGGACGGTCTCCGCTACACGCGCGACGATTTCTCCGGCCACACCGCAATTGGACCAGTCTCCATCGACCACCAACAACCGGCCGGTGCGAAGTACGGATTCGATGATGACCTGAGGATCGATTGGGTTCAGCACCCTGAGATCGATCACATCACAAGAGGCCCCAGTGTCCGCCAGCTGGTCGGCGGCCTCGACGCACAACTTTGTGCTGTACCCGCTGGCG
>JBFIZG010000257.1:0-5427 GCA_041604955.1 Gemmatimonadales bacterium
CACGAAGCCCGGGAACGCATCCTCGCGGAGTTCGAGCGACGCTATCTCACCGCGCTCGTCAACCGGGCCGCTGGCAACATGTCCCGGGCGGCCCGCATGGCCGGCGTCGACCGGACGACCCTGTATCGCCTGATGGAAAAACAGGGCCTCCAACGTGAGACGATCATGGTAGAGTCCGATACCGGTTGAGTGAGTCGGCATCCACCGTCGCGTGACCATGTTTGAAGACGCCGCGCGTCGTCCGAAAGAAAAGTCCATCGAAACAAAACGGTTCGATAACGCCTCGGCCCTGTTGCGCAATGCCGCGCGCAGGACCGAGGCAAACTGGCTGAACGAATCCGGCGACGCCGTCGACGCGCAGGAGGTGTCGGGATACCTGGTCGCGATCGTGATGGCCGTCACTCGGCGGGACGAGCGCGAGCCCATCGAGGCACGGCTCCGCTCGATTCTGGGCCGCCGGCTGCTGGAACTGTTCCGGGGAGAACTGATCCGGGAGTGGCGCGAGCGACCCGAGCACACGTCGGCGAGCGACATCCTCGAGACGCTCGAACGGATCGAGACTGTGCGGCGCGCGATCGATCCCGATTGGTCGCAGCACTTCGCCAATCGGCTGTCGGGCCCCGACGGCCTCGCCCTCGTCATCGAAGTCGCCCACGACCTGAGCTCTCCCCTCACGTCCATCCTCTTCTTGGCGGAGACGCTGCAGCGCGGCCAGAGCGGTGACGTGAACGATCTCCAGCACCGGCAACTCGGATTGATCTACAGCGCGGCGTTGGGGCTCAGCGAGCTGTCGAGCAACGTAATCGAGCTCGCGCGGGGCGGAAGCCGACTCGCGGAAGAAGAACCAGCGCCGTTCTCCGTCGCCGACATCATCTCATCTGTCCACGACATCGTCCGGCCGATGGCAGAAGAAAAAGGGTTGAGTATGCGGTTGCTCGCCCCAACAAACGACCACCGCATGGGACGCGCGTTGGCGCTCAGCCGAATCGTCCTCAACTTGACCACCAATGCGATCAAGTTCACCGAAAAGGGATTCGTCGAAATCGTCGCCAAAGAAATCGGCGAGGACACGATCGAGTTTTCGGTGCGCGACACCGGCCATGGCATCAGCGACAAAGCGCGAGAGACCCTCTACTCCCCGTTTCGACGCACACCGATGGGAGACGGTTACGCGTTTTCGGGCACCGGCCTCGGGTTAGCGCTCTGCCGCCGACTCGTCGAGGCACTCGGCTCCGAACTCCAGGTAGAATCGAACGCCGATTGGGGAACGCGGTTTTCGTTCGAGCTGGAGTTGAAACCGGTGGAACAATAGACGACTGAAGACGACTCCCCCCTAACACCTAACACCTAACACCTAACACCTAACACCTAACACCTAACACCTGACACCTAACACCTAACACCTAACACCTAGCTCCACCGCTCGTGCCAAGCATGAAACATCAGGACGGCCCAGAGCGCCAACCCGGACTCTCTCTGCCCGTTTAGGAACTCGCGCCACGCTCGGCGAATCGGCTCGCCACGCAGCACCCCGCCACAGTACGTCTCGGACCCGGCGATTACCTCTTCCCCCCACACGCGGAGCGGTCCGCGCAGCCAGTCGTCGATCGGAATGGAGAACCCCATCTTGGGACGGTCGACGAGGGTTCGTGGCACGCGACCGTAGAGCACCTGCCGGAGCACCCACTTCCCTTCTCCCTTTCGAATTTTGAGCGCCAGCGGCAACGTCCACGCGAACTCGACGACGCGGTGATCGAGGAGTGGGACGCGCACTTCGAGGCTCGTCGCCATGCTCGCGCGGTCGACTTTGGCAAGCAAGTCGTCGGGCAGGTACACACCTTGATCGGCCAGCATCATGCGGTGCGATAGTGGCGTCGGAGACGGCGCAGCGAGCACCCGCGTGACCCACTCGTCGCGATCGTCACCGTTTTCCACGAGGGCACCCGGATCCTTCCAGGCGGACAGCAGCGACTGGTACATGTGGGCGATTGAATCGTTGGTCATCAGATCAGCGAACTTGTGGAGCTTGGCGCCCGGCAGCCGATGTTTGTACTTGGAGGGTAGCATCGGGGACGCCGCACGATGCACCCGGTCCCACGACGTGGGAGACACACTGCCGATGCCCGCGGCCGCGACACGTCGAATCGGCCTCGGGATACGCGCCACCCGTTCCAGCAAACGTTCACCAAGGATGTACCGGTTGTAGCCGCCAAACAGCTCGTCGCCCCCGTCTCCGGAGAGCGCCACCGTCACGTCTCGGCGCGCCAGCTCGGACACCAGGTATGTCGGAAGCATCGACGGATCGGCAAACGGCTCGTCAAACATGTCCGGGAGTCGGGGAATCAGCGCGAGCGCGTCTTCACCGGTGAGCATCAACTGCGTGTGATCGGTTCCCAAATGCCGTGCGACACGGGCGGCGGCGGGGGCCTCGTTGTGTTCGTCCCGATCGAATCCAATGGAAAACGTCTTGACGGCCCGTTCCGAACAATCCTGCATCATTGCCGTTACGGTGGAAGAGTCGATCCCGCCCGAGAGCAAGGCGCCAAGCGGTACGTCGGACCGCATGCGAAGCTTCACCGCATCGTGCAGCAACGCATCCAATGCCTCGACCGCCTCGCGCTCGGAGCCGGTGAATGGCGTGCGCTGCCCCCGGTCGGCGGCCTCCTGGGGTGACCAATAGGGACGTGATTCGGGAAGCGGCGCTTCCGGCCGAACGAGGGTGAGCACGTGTCCGGGTGGGAGCTTGATCACCCGCTGGTAGATGGTGCGGGGTCCCGGTACGTAGAGATGTCGGAGAAACGCCGTGACCGCGGTGAGGTCGAGCGTGCGATCGAACCGGGGGCCCGCGACCAGCGCCTTGAGTTCCGACCCGAATGACACGAATCCCGGTTCGGCGTAGACGTAGAGGGGTTTGATACCGAGCCGATCTCTGATGAGCGTGAGCGACGGCTCGTCCCGATCCCAGACCGCGATGCCGAACATGCCGATGAATCGGGACACAGACGACTCGATACCCCATCGTTCGAACGCGGCCAGGATGACCTCGGTATCCGAGTGCCCCCGAAACCGTGCGCCGGACTGCTCGAGGTCGTGTCGCAGTTCGCGATAGTTGTAGACCTCGCCGTTGAACACGATTGTAAACCGGCCGGACGCCGACACCATGGGCTGATGTCCTTGGTCCGACACGTCGATGATGGAGAGACGGCGAAATCCGAACGCCACGCCCACGCGCTCATCGGCCCAGTCCCCCGCGTCATCGGGTCCCCGATGCGTGATCTGATCGCTCATCGAACGCGCCGCGTCCACCAGGGTCTGGGCGTCGCTGGACGGCGTCATCCAGAATCCGGTTATCCCACACACGTCACACCGGCCCGGAAGCTGCGTGGAGAATTCGGATGCTGTCGGTCAGTCGCCTCAATCACACCGTCGCAGGAAGGGTCAAGATTGCCCGACTACGTGCTGCCTGAAGCCCCGGAACATACCATTCGGCGCGTTTTCCGGGCCGTGAGACTCGGCACTAGCCCGCCGAGCAACACCTTGTCGCGGGCATCCAACAAACGGCGCATCAATTTGCCGGACGCACCACACCAATCCCTCCGGTGTACGCCTCTAAGTGTATATGAAACAATGAGATAGGTGCTTCGAATCCGGGGGTTCCAACTTCTGCACGCGACTTGCATTCCCCAGTTCCACTATGAAAGTCGCGCACGCAAATACCACGTCGCTCCCAGAGGATCTGGTCTCGGTCGTCCTCCCGATCCGGAACCAATCGACTGAGCTCCCCAGGCTTCTGCGGAAGCTTGGCAGGATCATGGACGCCCGGACACAAGCCTACCACATCATCGTGGTCGACGACGGGTCCACCGATCAGACCGCCCGCGTTGCCGCCGAGCTGGCGCGACGCTTCCCTGTCACCGTCGTCAGTCACACCAAGGGTATGGGTGTTGGCAAGGCCCTTCGAACCGGGTTGTTCGAAGCGCTGCCGCTGAGCGGGACTGTGATCACCATGGACCCGGACAAGAATCACGATCCCGTGCTCATCCCGCGCATGCTCGAGGAGCTCGAGAACGGCAACGATATCGTGATCGCCTCTCGGTTCAACCGACGCGGCATCGAATCGGGCATGGGCAAGCGGCGGAGAGTGCTGCGTGGCTTGGCAAACGGGGTGCTACGGTCGATCACGCCGCTTCGTGGCGTACGGGACCACACCAGCGGTTTTCAGGCCTATCGATCGGAGCTGCTCCAGCGGGTCGTCGACAAATACGGCAAAGACAAGTTTCTCCTCGAAGGCGACTTCGCCTCGCGGTTGGAGATACTCCTCAAGGCAACGTCCGAGGGCGCCAAGATCGTCGAGGTCCCCCTTGTAGCGGCCTACGATCACCAGAAGCTTCCGGCCTCAAATCCGATGTGGCTCACGATCCGCCGCTATGGTGAGGTCATTCGCCGGTACCGGCGGTCCAGGACCAATCTCGAAACGCACGCGGCAGGCGACAACCTGGCGCTCGACCGGAGGACCACGGTTCGCCGGTCGGAGGGCTTCCATCGCGCGCTGAGCCTCGTGGTCGCTTTCCTCGGCATCGTCGCGACCGCGCCGGTCATGGCGTTGGTTGGGCTTGCTGTCAAGCTCACGTCGCGTGGTCCCGTGTTCTTCGCACAGACCCGGATCGGCATCGATCGCCGCCGCGCCGACAAGCGAATTCGCGAGTGCCGGCGGAGCAAAGATCTTGGCGGCCGGCCGTTCCAGATCTACAAATTCCGCACGATGAAGCACTGCCCGGACGCCGAACGCCAACAGGTATGGGCGAGTCCGGACGACCCCAGAGTCACGGCCGTCGGACGCGTGCTCCGGAAGTTTCGCTTTGACGAATTACCGCAGCTCTTCAACGTGCTGTTCGGCACCATGAATATCGTCGGCCCGCGGCCCGAGCAACCCAAGATCTTTGGCGAGCTCCGCACCCAGATCGGCCGGTACGATGAACGTCAGCAGGTGCCCCCCGGGATTACCGGCTGGGCCCAGGTCACCGCATCGTACGATCAAACGGTGGACGACGTCAGGAGAAAGGTCGAGCTCGACCTGGAATACGTCGCCCGACGGTCGGTGGTCGAAGACCTGAAGATCATGTTCCGGACGATCCCCGTCGTGCTCCTTCAGCGCGGAGCGTGGTAACACCCGGATCGAACCCTTCGTCTCGGCGATCTCTGAGGCCGGTTCCCCAACGATGTTGGTGCGCTACCGGAACTCAGAGCCACAGAGTTCTCAGAGGGAACAAGCGAGGTCACAGAGGACAGCTTCTCGAGGGAGTTGCGAAGCCCACTGGCAAAGCCTGTGTGTCCTCCGCTCGTCTCGGTGATCTCGAGGGGATATGTAACGTCGGTCACAGTCTGTCGTCGTAGTGGCGCGTATCGTCATCGATTGATGCTTTTCTC
>JBFIZG010000258.1:0-5417 GCA_041604955.1 Gemmatimonadales bacterium
CGGACAGCTCGCGGCCGTCCGGCGGCGAGAACGCGAGGCTGCGGAACGGCTGCGCGAACGGCAGCAACGAGAAGCATTGCTTCAGCGAGTCCAGACCACGTTCGCACCGGACGACGCGGACGTCATCTTGGATGGTGATCAGGTGGTGTTTCATCTCTACGCACTGAGCTTTCCTGTGGGGTCGTCGCAGATCACGCCAAGCAACTATGGGCTTCTCACAAACCTTCAGCAGGTGCTGCGGGATTTAGCCGCCGCCGCGATCGTTGTCGAGGGACATACGGACGCGCAAGGTCACGCCGAGTTCAACCAGGCACTCAGTCAGCGGCGGGCCGATGCGGTGCGCGAGTACTTGATTGCGAACATGGGTCTCCAGGCGGATCAGATCTCCGCGGTGGGGTTTGGTGAGGCGCGGCCGCTGGCGACCAACGAAACCGCGCAAGGGCGCGCGAAAAATCGCAGGATCGACGTGCGGGTGCAGCTTCCGAGCATACGGGGATGACGCCGGGCTATTAGCGAGTGGCGACTAGCGAGTTGCGATCGGCGATTAGCAGCGGGCCGCCAGAACTCGAACAAAACCTCGCGCACGAGTCGGGCCGCGACACTTTGACGGCGACGTTTCGGTCGTGCTTGACGTCGTGTGCGCCAAGTAGACCGTCGCCATGCCGCGTCGAGCTCTCGCTCGAGCGCGTAACAGTCGCCTAAGGCTTTAGATAAACGTTTAGATCTCGGTCATGAAGGCCGTGGGCGAGTGATGAACAGGCTGATCGGGCGGACGACTCTACGTTCCGCGCGGTGCACGAACCGGTAACCCCGGCCGCGCAGCGGGTACGAGTTCGCCATCCGCGACGACCACGACGCCGTTCACGATGACGTAGGGAATTCCGTCCGAAGGAATGGTCGCATCCATGTAGGTCGAGCGATCGATCACGGTTGCCGGATCGAACAGGGTGAGGTCGGCGTCCGCGCCATCCTGAACACGTCCCTTCATACGCAGTGCGTAGAGATCGCATTTTGACGTTTCCGCAGTTGAACGTACCCAAGTTCAGGAAGCCTTCGGCAAAGATACGCCGTTGCCGCCTACGGCGGAACACTCAACGTTCAACTTCCAACGTTCAACGCTCGACATTCAGCAGTCAACATTGAACGTTCAACGATCGATTGTGTTGGACGTTGAGTGTTGGATGTTGAATGTTCAAGGTCCGCTGCCCACCCTCGCTGAATACACTCTGCCAAACCGATCGGTCACCTCCACCCGAATCTCACGGGCCAAGCGGGAGGCCGGAGCGTAGAACATGTGATTGGTGGGGTACGGCTCCACCCACGTGCGCCTGGGTGGCAGATCGTCACCGGTATGCAGCTCGACGCTAAGCGGATCAAACCCCATCCGGCGGGACATCTGACCCCGCCGCATCCCATCCTCGTACCACACCACGTGCCAGCCGTCATCCCAGTCCCATACGTTGGCGACGATCTCGTCAGGCGCACGGGGGTCCGCGCCGTGCGGATAGACCCGCATCTGATGGACATCGTCAAAGCCGGTGGACTTGTACCGCCAGCTAATCGATTCGCCGTCCACATCGTACACGGCGTAACCGTTAGGCGTCCCGTCTGCACAGATTGGCCCGCTCCACCACGCCCCGCAGACCGTGCCACTCACGTGCTCGTGTACGCCATGTGACGTGTTGTGCTCGCTCTCATGGGTGTGGCCGCACACTACGTGCGCCTGGTACGGCTCGAGCAACCGGTAGAGCAATTCGCGGTTGGTCACCGAGATCGAGACGCCGGGCGAGCGCTCACCGCGTCGCACATGACGGCTCCCGAGCACCGGGATGTGGAGCGCCACGATCACGGGGCGCCCGGGCTCCACCCGTCGCAGGTCGTTCTCGAGCCAGGTCAATTGGTCAACGGCCAAGTATCCCAGATATCCGGCGCCGTGCCAAAACACATCATCGAGGATCACATAGTGCACGGCCCCCCTGTCGAACGATCGGTACCGCGGACCAAAGTGGCGCGTGAACGTCGTGGTCGAGGCTTCATCGGTTCGCTCGTCCAGATCGAGATCGTGGTTTCCCACGACTTGCAGGAAGGGCACACCCATGCGCTGAACGCCTCGTTCGTACTCCGAGTACAGCGAGAGGTCGTCATACATGATGTCGCCGCAGGCGACGCCAAACACCTCGCGATATCCCAAGGTCTGGACCGTGGACATGACGTCCGGCACTGACTGCTCGTGAAACCAGGCCATCTCTTGCGAATCTTGTGTCTGCACGTCGGCCAGGAGCAACATGGTGTGCTCCGACTCGTCGGTGTGCAGGCGGTCAAGGGTGAAATCAGCGCGCGCGTCCCCTCCACGATTGGCTTGCACTCGCTCGAACCCCGTCACAATGCCCAATTCGTTCCTGGGCAACTGATATCCAGACGGCACGCTGAGCGAGACAAACTCGCGGTCTCCCGCCGTGATCAGTTCGTATGACCCGTCTCTGTTGGTCTCCACCACCTGCAATCCGTCGGTCACGCCAACACGGGGCAGTCCACGCCCACCGCTCCGTACCGTTCCACGGACTCGCACCGGACGACCCCGATCGAGCGCCCGAAACAGGGCATATGGATCGTGGTGCAGGAGGTCCGGCGCCACAAACATCGCCGAGGCGGCCGAGCCCATTCGGAGGAAAGACCGGCGGTCCATGGAGGGGGCAACGTTTGACCTGGTTTTGCTCGAGCTCATAGGTGGTTCCGACTATCTCGGCCTGATCAACGTCTCAAACGGTGCGTACCCGCGAAGCGGGGCCAACTCGGGCGCATTGCGAAGCCAGGCGTCTGTATTCGAGTAATAGATCCCATCGCCGGCGAAGTAAGATTGGAGGTGCGCGACCGCCGCGTCGAGATCTCCCCGGACCGCGGCGACCAGCGCCCGTGCACGAAGCGCGTCGGTGCCCGGAATGCTGGCAAGTCGACGATCGACCATATCGGCTTCGTCGAGTCGCCCCAGTTGCGCAAGCGTGGCTCCATATGTCTGGAGCGCAGTGACTGAGGGGGCATCGGCAACCAACGCTCTGAGTATTTGCTCGGCCCGGTCGTATTGCCCGCTATAGTAGTATGCGCGGGCCGCCCCCAACGAATCCGCTTGTGGATGCTCATCAAACCACGCGGCTCCCCGACGTGCCAGTGCATTGGCTTTCTCAACATGCCCGCGCCGGCTCAGCTCAAAGGAAGCCCCGACGGGAATCAGGCCAACGGGGTCGTTCTGCGGCGGCAGATTGAATGCCACGTCGACGACCGAGTCCAGTTCCACGAATCGCCCCATGGCTGCCAGCGCGCGGAGTTCCGCCAGGATCAATCCTTGGTGGGTGGGGAACCGCTCTCGTCCGTCCCGCGCCATCGCCAGCTCCGCCTCGTGGTCTTCCGTGAGGTAGTAGACCATCGTCCGGTTGGTCCACAGGGGGGGCCAGTGCTGAAAGCACCTGGCTATCTCCATGGGTATCGCTGTGGACGTATCGGCCGCAATCCGCGCTCGCTCGATCTCGTTGACCTGAAGGGCGCGAAACGCGAGGTGATACCAGGAAATGCCAGACGAGATCTGGAACACAGTTTCGGCCGCTCGAAACCGTTCGACTGCTCGATCCGCCGACTGCCAGTCGTACCGTGCGCGCTCGTAGTCCGTCATTCGCGGAATGAGCCGGCGGTGCGCCGCAATCAGGGAATCGCGCCGCGCATTTAAACGACCGATGTTGTCGTGGGCGGAGATTACCAGCCCGTACACGGGGATGTAATCGGGCGCCAGCTCCAGGGCGGTCTCCCCATGCCGTATGGATGCCTCATAGTCTTGCTCGCAAAACGCC
Organism: Gemmatimonadales bacterium; assembly: GCA_041604955.1. Taxonomy (GTDB): domain Bacteria; phylum Gemmatimonadota; class Gemmatimonadetes; order Gemmatimonadales; family GWC2-71-9; genus JBFHWR01. Next base: position 3,840 of record JBFIZG010000258.1, read on the forward strand.
TGTGCCGCGGCCGAGAAGGCCCGGTACGCATCCAGATTGGGCGGAAGCGACATTATTGCCGGGTTGAAGATGACTGAAATCTGTTGACCGCCCAGTAGGGCGACCGCGGCGGCCGCCACCCGCTCGCCGACGACACCCATGAGTGCGTCGATCGAATCCGGAGAGCCATCGATCGGCTCCAACGCCGCTACCAATTTTCCGGTCGTGGCATTGGTCATCTCGATATCGAAGCGGACCCGATCACCGACGAGTGCGTAGCTGCCGCTCACCATATGGTCGGCACCGGTGCGGTCCATCAGCGCCACGCTCGATACTGCGGTGGCAGACTGGATCCCCAGCAGTGCCTCCTGCACCAGGCTGGACGGAACGACGTCCACTTCGGTGCGCGCCACGGCGCGCGTGGACCAGTCAGCCGCCATCTCGCCCCAGAGATCTGCTTCGGGGTTGCCAGTGCGGTTGGCAAATGGCACGATCGCGATACGGGCGTCAACCTCGCCGGCGGGCGCACCGCCGCCTCCGCCACCCCAGATGGCGAAGGCGGAGCCCAACGCCACAACGCCGACGACACCAACGGTCAAGGGCCATCGGACTCGTGACCGAACGCTTCGTGCCGGCGTCATTTGCGTCGGCGCAACGCCACTGTCGGACGTGGCGAGCGTCGTGAGGTACGGAAGCATGGCTTCCGCCGTCTGAAAGCGGTCTGCCGGTTTCTTCTCCAAACAGCGAAGTATCAAGTGCTCCAGGCCCTGCGGCACGCTTTCCCGATGCTTCGTTACCGGCTCGGGGACCTCGGTGATGTGAGCCGCCAACACCGCCTGGGGAGTGCTCCCCGTGAACGGCGGTGTTCCCGCGAGTAATTCGTATGCCATCGCACCCACGGCATAGATGTCGGCCCGGTGATCGATGTGGGGCGACGCAGCCGCTTGTTCGGGCGCCATGTAGGCCGGTGTCCCGAGCGCGAGCCCAGGCGTCGTGAGCTGCTGTTCGCCCCTCGATGCGCTGATTGCCTTGGCGACGCCAAAATCCATGACGAGCGCGTGCCGCCCCGAGAGCATCACGTTGTCGGGTTTGATGTCACGGTGCACGACGCCCAGACTGTGGGCATGCGCCAACGCATCAACCACTTCCCTGATGATGTGCGCGGCTTCAGCTACTGGAAGTTCGACTTCACGATTCAATCGATCGCGAAGCGACTCCCCCTTGATGTACGGCATGACGTAGAACACGAAGCCATCGGCCTCACCCGAGTCGTACAAGGGAAGGATGTGTGGATGCGTGAGGTTTGCTGAGATGCGGATCTCTTCGAGAAACCGCTCGGGGCCAAGGGTCGCGGCGAGCTCGGGGCGCAAAACCTTGATCGCAACCTTACGGTCGTGTTTGGCGTCCTGCGCCAAATAGACCGTGGCCATCCCACCTTCGCCGAGCTCGCGCTCAACGATATAACGATCGCCAAGGGCCGCCGCGATCTTCTCCGTCACGGAAGTCATACCCATAACGCCTGACCGCCGTACCGCCATACCGCCCTTCGCGCCATCCCACCTGCGCCAGGTTCGCGCTCGATCGCGTCGCCGTCAGCCA
>JBFIZG010000259.1:0-5407 GCA_041604955.1 Gemmatimonadales bacterium
ACGTTCTGCACCACCACACCTACATGCATAGGAAGCTTGCCGGATGGCACCTCGCGATCGAGCAGCGACTCGATCAACATCTTTTCGGCCCCTTGCGGATACTTCACCGTCAGCGGATGCACAGAGACGTCGATGTCCGACGGTAACGTCGCGCGGATGGCCTCGATCGCATCCGGTTTGTTTCGTTCGATGCCGATCATGGCACGATCGACGCCCAGGCAACGCATCATGATACGGACGCCCAACTGCACCCGCTCCGGATACTCCGCCATCGTCCGGTGATCGGTCGTGAGGTAGGGCTCACACTCACAGCCGTTGATCACGAGCACATCGAGCTTGGCGTCTTTGGGCGGGGAGAGCTTCACATGGGTCGGAAACGCGGCTCCGCCAAGCCCGACGACACCTGCTTCTTTGACGGCGTCAACCAGCTGTTGGGGCGAGAGACCGTGCCAGTCGGGAATGATCCGAGGACGCGGGACTTGTGCCGAGTATGGCTCGACCGCGATGCGGACGGCCGGCGAGAAACTCCCGTCCGGATGCGGCCAGAGCGAGATCGTCTTAACGGTGCCTGCCGCTGATGCGTGGACCGGTGCGGAGATATACCCGTCCGCGGCGGCCACTTTGTCGCCTCGCTCGACTCTGTCTCCCACCCGAACGAGGAGTTTGGCGGGATTGCCCGTATGCTGGCGTAAGGGCAGCACCACTTCGTCCGGAAACGGCATGCGCCGAATCCGGACGTGTGCAGTCAGTTCTTTAGAGTCCGGCGGGTGAACGCCGTGTCGGAACTTGAGCCCTCTCGCCATTGCACCGTTAGTTGAACGGTTCCGCTCGTTTGATCCACTTCGCCAGGTCTTTTTCCTTCGGATTGATCGGCGTGCCCGGATGGATGATCCCGACCGGACAGCGCTCCGCCGCCTGAACGATCTGCTTGAAGGTGCCAGCCTTCACATCCTTGATATAGGCCCGCTTGTGTTCGTCGTACGCAAACAGTTTGTTATTCAGGTCGGTGCATTCGTTACAGGCCGTGCAACGTGCCGACTCGATGTACGGTCCTAGACCAAGCTCTTCCTCCTCTTCCTCTTCGACGATTGGCGCGGCCACTTCCGTCGCTACCGGCGCAGCCGGCATGGCCGCTGCCGCAGGTGCGGCCCCCAATGAAAGGGGTGAGCCGGGGGTTGGCGACGTATCAATGCGGAGCGGTGGCAGGTCCTGCATGGCTCCGACTTCCGTCAGCAAATCCGCGATCGTTCGCTTGCCGTTACCAGCCCGTACCAGTCCCTCTGCCAGTTTGCGTGCAACCACACTGGGATATCTGGCCTTGAGACTGGCCATCTTTGTTTCGTATTCCGCCCGCAACTCCTCCGCCCTTGCTTCGAACTCGCTCTCCAGCTCAGTCTTGAGTTCGTCGCGGACGTCAGCCGATACCTCGAGCCCAGCGAGCTGTTTGAGTTGAGACCAAAACGCAAGCCGGTCCCTGGCAAGATCTACGATCTCGCGTGACACCATGAGACGCTTCAAGTGCCGTTCGGCGTCGATGACATACACGAAGGCGGTCTTGCCCTCGCGATCGTCCGCATCGAGTTCCAGATACTCATGGAAGACGCACAGATCATCTTCGTCCACGTCAGCCGGAAGTGGTCGGAAATGTTTGCGGAACCGCGCCTCAGTAGCAGCCCAATCGGCGATGGTCACCGGCATCGACATCGTCTGCTCGTCGCCGTTTTCGTCCACGTACGGTACGTCGTATGACGGCCACGTTTCGTCGATCGCGGGGTTTCCGTCGAGGTCGAGCGTCTCGGCGAACGAGTCGCCCGCCTCGGGATCGTACACGAGAATCGGAAAGGCTCGGCTCTCCACCGCCAATTTCGACGCTCGCGTGGCCGCGTCGTCCGCCAGACCATGTTCCGGTGGGCACGGGCAGTGTAAAATGAAGACCGCCGGACGCCTCGAGTTGAGACCCTTCAACACTCCGCTCAACATGTGCGACGCCGTCGCCTGCGACGACTGCAAGACGTACGTGCCCTGATGGGCCATCGCGATGAGCGAGAGTTCCTTTCGGATTTCCTCTTTCCCGTGCTGTCCCGGGCCGAACCCGGCCATATCGGACACCTGCCCGTGGAATCCACTCGTGCAAGCCTGTCCCCCTGTGTTGGAGTACACTTGCGTGTCCAGCACAATCACTCGGATCGGTTTTCCCGACGCCATGAGACGAGACAGGTTCTGAAACCCAATATCCATCATGGCGCCGTCACCGCCTACCGCGCACACTGGCGGACACATGCCAAACTCCTCATCGGTAAACTGTCGCCAGTCGAAGTGCGCGAAGAACTTCTCATGTTGCGTCGGATCGTAACGATCTTCCAGCTCCAGCTCGGCCCGCCGAACTGCCACAAATCCGTCCGCCATCTTCCGCATGTGGCCCTCAAACAACCCAATCGCGATCGATGGAGCATCCTGGAACAGATGGTTGACCCAGGGAAATGGGTACGGATTGTATGGATACGTGCTTCCCCACACGGACGAGCACCCGGTTGCGTTGGCAAACCCAACCGGCGAACGACCCTTGCCGGTGGGCCCTTCGACGTAACGCCATCTGAGATCCTTCAGATCGTGAACGATGGCCGCAATCTCTTCGACGCGATCTCGTTTCGCGGGTTCGAGCTTCACATCCGCCGCTTCCACACCGTGCTGGGCAATTGCCTCGAGGTCGGCGTCGGACGCAAGGTACCCGCGCGCTTTGGCATCGAGCTTTGCAATCAAGTCATCCAGCTTCTCGACGTACTTGGCGACACGCGGCAACATGCGCGCGTTCACCGCTGACAGCACGAGATGGATCGCGGTCTTCTCTCCACAGCCCATGCACGCGCCGTCGCCGCCCATCATGGACCGGTAGTTCTCCTTCTTGAGCAACAAGGACGACAGTACGCCAATGCCTTCGTCGACATCGGACACCTTGATATACCGATCGTCGGTGTCCGGCAGATGCTGCCACAGCTCCCAATTACGGCGAAGCTTCTGCACGATGTCTTCGTCCTGCTTTACGGTGATGAGCGCCCCGTCCGGACACACATCCACGCAGATATTGCAGCCCTTACACGCTTCGGGGTTGATCGTCACGGACAACAGACCGCCGGTTCCCTTCTCGCGAGCTTCGGCAGCGTCGAAGAAGGGGCTGGTCTTCGCCAACGGGAAGTCAGCCAGCGCCGAATACACCGGTGAGAACTCGCCATCGAGTGCGCTCCGTCGTTCCGGATCCAACTTGAGTTTCTCGACCACCGTCTGATACGACGTGGACAACACGTCACCGAAACTCGAGAACGGGACGCCACGCATGACCCGATTGGCTTCCTTGGACAACGGCCGGACGATTTGGCGCAGCCGATCGAACGAGCGACCGTTTGACAATGATCTGATCGCCGATTCCAACACCTCGTCCACCGTGTTCACCACGCCGGGGATGGCCGAGTCGGGACATTGCACCCAGCATTGGCTGCATCCAGTGCACTTGTCTGCGATGAACTCCGGGACCTCAAAACGCACATCCGTCATATCGCGGATCGAGCTGGTTCCGGCAGGTATCGCGCTGATCGCCGCAAACGGGTCGGCAATGCCGTCGTCACCGGTCTTGTACGCATATGCGACCTGTTCCCAAAAACGCCCCGGATTGCCGATTCCCGGACGCACTGCGCTGCCGTCCAGCACGGCCGGCATGGTTGGCGTCGACCCCAGCTCGGCTCCCGACTCCGCGAGCTGAGATGCATCGAGTGCCTGCACCTCCTCGTACCCGCGCCGGATGACCCGCACATTGTCCTCAACGACGCGCGTACCCAGGTGCCCGAACTTTTTTTCGAGTTGCAACCGGATACCCGCGAACACCGCCTCCTCATCGAGCCCTTCGGCGGTCGTCAACGGGCTGACGCGGAAGAAGGCGCCCATGAATGCTGCGCCCTGCATGCGATAGCGCAACTCCAAATCAGACGCCTCGTCGGCTGCAATCTTGAACGCATCCACATAGAAGACGTTGATGTTCTTCTCGCGGATGTCCCGTTGGGCCGTGACCGGAAGCGACTGCCAGAGGTCTTCCGGACTCACGTCGCATTGGATGATGAAGGTCCCGCCCTTTGCCATCCCACCCAATGGGTTGGAATGACGGAACACATTGGGATCGGGCGACAAAACCACGTCGACATGTTTGAGTTCCGAGTTCAGCCGAATGGGCTCCTTGGCCATCGTCGCATAGAACGTCGTCGGTTGGCCCTTCTTCTCGGAGCCGTATTTGGGATTCGCCTTGATATAGAGGCCGGCCAACTCGGATGCCGTGACGGCCAGGTTCTTCCCCATCGTGATCGCGCCCCATCCCCCGACGGAGTGCACGCGAACGGAGATAGACCCGGCGGGCATCAGGTTTACGTCGGCGCGCGACTGTAGGCTCAAGTCCGCGAGGTGGGGATAGCCCTCCAGCAACTGCTCTTGCCAGATCTCGAGCTTGGGTAGCTTGGTGCCCTCTCGAATGAAATCCACCCCCAGGTAAAACTGGCGACGGTGCTGACCGCCCTCGAGCATGTTCTCGACCGCAACGATGATGTCGCTGGCTTGAAGGTCGCGGCTTCCCAGTCCGAAGCATCCGGAGTAGAAATCCGGAATCTCGGTCGCGTCGAGCGGCGCAACATGTGGATGGGGCACGGGTCCGCTGGCGCGGCCGTTCTCCAGTCCTTTTCCCATCGCCGCCCGGATCTCACGCAGCAACGGCTGATCGACGGCAAGAGGTTGATCCACGCGCTCCAACACGACCGCGCTCTTCTTTCCCTTCAAGAGTCCGGAGATCTTGTCGGACGGGAACGGACGGAACATAGTCACGTTCAGCACACCGACCTTGAGCTTCCGCACCTCACGCAGATAGTCACAGACCGCTTCGGCGTTCGCGACGACCGAACCTTGGCCGACGATCACGTACTCGGCGTCATCCATTCGATAGCCGCTGGCCCGCTCGTACCGCCGACCGGTGAGCGCAGCGTACTCTTCCATCGCCTGATCCGTGATTTCCTGCACGTGATCGAAGTAGAACGGACGCTGTGCGGCTACCCCCTGCGCGTACGCATCCTGGTTCTGCACCACGCCAAGCATGGCGGGGTAGTCGAAATCGAACATCTCCGGGATTCGGCGCCGCTTTTCTCCAAACACGAGCCGTTGCGCAGGTGTCGCCGACTCGATCAGATCCGATGGGTCGCCAAGAAACTCTTTTATCAATGCGCGCTCCGGGAGCAAGACCGTTTCGATGACGTGGCTGGTCAGGAACCCGTCTTGCGCGCAGATACCGGGATTGAGCGTCAGTTCGGCAATTCGATGGGCCAGGATGTTGAGGTCGGCAACCTCCTGCACGTCTTTGGCGAAGAGCTGGAAGAATCCG
>JBFIZG010000260.1:0-5402 GCA_041604955.1 Gemmatimonadales bacterium
CGTCGCACCGACGGGCGTTGCTACCTGGTTGGGGATTGAAGATCCCGGGGGCGCTTTCTTTCCTACCCTCTTCGGAGCAGTTCTCCTTGGGATCGGTGTTGCATTGTTGCTCGAGCGATCGGCGAAACTAGAAGACATTCGCGGTCTCGGCCTTGGTGGTGCCCTCGTGATCAACTTTGCATTCGGTATTGCCCTTGCGGGATGGTTGCTTGTTGAGGGTCCGGGTCTGCCTGGTCATGCGACAATTATCCTCTGGGCACTCGTCGTCATTCTCGTCGGTCTTGGTGCCGTTGAGCTACGATCAGAGATATTGGGTAGATCAGGGGTGAACAACCAGGAACATAGTTAACAAGACGTCCGGGGACATGGTTAACCTCTTTCCACTGCCGCCGCCGTCGCCGCGGGCGCACGCGGTCATGCCGCGCGAGGATGTCGATGATCGTGCTGCGCGCGGGCGAGGGGCGCCACGGATCGCGCGTCCGCAGGCGTTTGAGGATGTTCCGCGCGCCCCAGCCGCTTTCTTTCAACGAGGTCCTCAATGACGTCAACTCCGTATACCCTTGCGAAGTGGAAGGTCCGACCTGGAATGGAATCGGCGTTCATCGCCGCTTGGGAACAGCTTGGCGGGGCCTTCTCGAGGCTGGCTGCGCCACCACTGTGGGGAACGTTGCTCCAGGGTGATACCGATCCGTCCTTGTTCTATTCGTTTGGCCCCTGGCAGCGGTTGGAGGACATTGCAGTGATGCGAAGCGACACGAATGCGCAGAGGGCTCTCCAGGTGGTTCGGGATTTGTGCGTGGAGGCCACTCCTGGTACCTATCGAGTTGTTCGTCACATCGCTGTAGAACGCGCGGAGATGAACAACCGGGAACATAGTTAACAAAACGTCCGGGAACATGGTTAACAGTTTTTCCTGAGGGACGGGGCCCCGGTGATGGTGTCGGTGTGTTCGTCGCAGCGAAGACAAGTGGTTTCGCGGTCAAACATGCATGGCGCCCGCGTCACGCGATCCACCGAGCGATCATAAGGAATACAGCGTCGTGTGCCGGTGATAGGAAGTACAGTGTTCGTGTGGCAGCACCAGAAACACTGTGCGTTCACGCCGCACGGCGGCTGGAACTGAGTGGTGCAGGGAGGACCTCGTGTCTAAGCTCGTCTTCGCCCTTGGCGTCGTCATCCTGCTGATGGGTGCATCCATCGGCCTCTTCCCAGCTTGGTTTCTCGGGCTCGCGAATTGGGAATCGCAGGAGGGGCGCTACATTGCAGTGTCGAGCCGGCTCATCGCGGGCTTGATTCTGATTTTGGGGGCGTCAGGCTCGAGATACCCCCTGGGCCTCAAGGTCTTCGGCACCGCGGTGTTTCTCGCTGGCCTGATGCTGCTGTTCTTACCCCTGAACCTCTGGATAGGCCTGTTCAATTGGTTCGCCACTGGGCACCCGCCTCTGTTCCGTGTCGGAGCAGGTGTCGGGGGGACTCTCCTTGGGCTGTTCCTCGTTCACGCCTCTCGGCCCAAGAAGAGCCCAGCCTAAGGAGAGCGAGGCTGGCAGAGGCGCTAGGGGCTGGCCGTGGGAGTCGTATGGTGACACCGCCGTGATTGAAGTCGGTCGTGTGTGCGAAATCGTGCGGTATCCTGTCAAATCCATGGCTGGGTTGCCGACGGACGCGGCATTCCTTGGGTGGCACGGGCTCGATGGTGATCGCCGATTCGCTTTCCGCCGTACGGCAGACGATAGCGGCTTCCCCTTCCTCACGGCGAGCCGCCTCCCCGAACTCATCCTCTACCGCCCCTTCCGCCTCGAGAATATCACAGGCGAGCCTCTTCCGACGCATGTGCGAACGCCGTCCGGCGACTCGGTTGAGCTCCGAAGCCCAGAGCTCGAGGCTGAGCTCTCGGACCGTTTCGGGAGCGGCGTCGACCTGATGATGCAAAAGCACGGGATCTTCGATGAGGGGACAGTCTCCGTTATCACCGTGACGACAATTGCCGGCATCGGGCGAGAGGCAGGACTCGACGTCGATCGTCGACGCTTTCGAGCCAACATCGTGGTTGAGACCGAGCGCGGCGACCCGTTTGTCGAGGACACGTGGGTCGGACGGATGTTGGTATTTGGAGATCGTGATCCGACGCCGGCCGTGCACGTCACGTTGCGCGATGAGCGCTGTATGATGATCAATCTCGATCCGGAGACGGCGAACCAAGATGCGCGCGTCATGAAGACAGTCGTGCGCCTGAATGACAATACCGCAGGGGTGTATGCGACTGTCGTGCGGCGCGGCACGATCCGTGTCGGCGATCGAGTGAGTCTTGTGCCGGGATCGTCCGCCATCCCCGAGCCGTGCGCGCCTTTTCCGCCGTCGCCCGATCGCGCGGGCGATTGAGCGAGTTCGAGTCAGTGATCGCAGCCTGCGGCCGTGGCTCCGTTAGACCGCACCGCAACCCTGACGCGTGGACATGCGACCAGGAGCGGTTGTCGGGGGAGTTGGACTGGCCAAACGTACACCAAGGAGATCACAATGAGCCTGAGCAGTGTCGAGCTGGCCAACGGTTGGATCGAAGCCTGGAAGCGGTTCGACATGGAGTGGCTTCGGCAGCACCTGGCGCCCGATTTCGTCCATGTGAGTCCGTTCGGGAGGTTTGATGATCGCGATACGTACCTCGCCGCCATCGAACCGTTGGCGCGCAAGAGCGTTGCCGAACTGCACATCCTAAACACGATAGCGAGCGGCGATCAAGCAGCGATCCGATTCGAAAACAGGACGGCCAAAGGTGTGGTCGAGAGTTGCGACTGGGTGCGCGTCCGGGGCAACATGATTGAAGAGATTCATTCGTTCTACGACCCGGCCAAGATTCGGGAGATTTTGACGCCGGCGGAGCAGGAGAATCTCGACGATTCGGAGAAAGAACATACCGAGTATTGACGGCGGTCCCGCGATTGACGGTGCGTTGTGACGGGCGATGGCGCGGTACGTCCGCTCCTACGAGCGTGAGGCAGTATACTAGTGTCCACGGCGGGCTTCGCGACTGGGCACCGAAGCCCACTGGCACCATGTGATCGATGCGCATCCCACTCCCGAGGGTCTAGAAGATGCGTCAGCTGATCAAGCGGCGGTGGTTGGTGGTCCTGTTAGGCGTGGGCGCCGCTCTTGGCATCGTCCTCTTCGGCAAGTGGCGGGACGCGACGAACCGGGGCGGACAGCAACCGGCGGAACCGTTCCGGATCGCCGGCAACCTCTATTACGTCGGTGCGAGCGACGTCACCTCCTTCTTACTCAGCGGGCCTGAGGGCCACGTCTTAATCGATGGCGGCTACCCCGGAACCCCCCCATTGATCATGGCCAGCATTGCCGAGCTGGGATTTGACATACGAGATGTCAAAGTGTTGCTCAACTCGCACGCGCACTTCGACCACGCCGGTGGACTCGCGTCGCTCCAAGACGCATCCGGCGCGGAGTTGTGGGTGAGCGAAGGCGATGCTGACATCGTCGCGTCCGGGGGCCGAGGCGATCCCTCCCTCGGGCCGCTTCGGTTTCTCACAACGATCGGCCTCGTTCGGTATCCCGCCCCACAGGTCGATCACCGGTTCGAAGACGGCGCGAAGATCCAGCTCGGGCCGATCGAGCTGACGGCGCATGTGACGGGTGGCCATACTCCCGGCTGCACCTCGTGGTCGTTCCGGGTCCGCGACGGCGATCGCGAACTCCTCGTCGTGCACGTCTGCGGCCTGACCCTGCTGTGGCCCCGATCGCTGAAGTCCAATCCAGGCATCCGGGCCGGTTTCGAACGCACCTTCGCAACGCTGCGGGGCCTTCCGGCCGACATCTTTCTGACGCCGCACGCGAGGGAGTTTGGGAGGTACCGCAAGTTTCTCGAACGCCAAATGGCTGAGAACTCGGTGGACCCATTCATCGATCGGGATGGGTACCTTGAACTCATCGACCGCTACGAGTCGAGGTTTCGCCAGGTGCTCGCCGAACAACAGCGACGTCCGTAGCCGTCTAGAAGGCTATAGGAGCAGTGGACTTGGCTGTGACCGTTGCTCGCGGCCGAAGACCTGGAGGTAGAACGACAGGAGCTTGGACGTTTCGGCGTTGAGGAGCCGCCAAACGAGCGTGGGCTCGCGACGAACTTACGAGCTTCCAATCCAAAACTCTGGAGATCATCAATGGCTACGTTGCCGGACCCGACAGATCCGATCCGCCGCCAGGCCGTCACATTCCCCGCCGTCGCAAAAGGCACCTCATGCACGCAGAGCGCCTTCAAGGCGGGCAACGGCACGTTTCTGTTTATCGGACCGGGCCCAAAAGGGCAGGGGTTCAAGGCTATGTTCAAACTGAAGGCCTCGATGCCGCAGGCGCGGAAGCTGGCCGCGACCGATCCGAAGCGGTTTGAAATCGGTTCGACTGGGTGGGTAACCACTCGCTTCACCAGCGAGAACCCGTTGCCGAAGCGGATCTGGGGAAAGTGGTTGGCGGAGTCCTATGAAGTGACGTGTGGAGGATCCCGGAAGGCGACGAAGGCAACGAAAGCAACTACGGCAACGAAGGCAACGAAGGCAACGAAGGCAAAAGGAACCGGGCGATCCAGGCGCCGCGCGGGGTAGTCGCCTGGTTACGCCATCCGATCGGAGACGGACGACGACTGGTCCAGCATGGGAATGAGATCGGTATGAGCCCACTCTTTCGGTTCTCCGACTTGGCTAAGCGAGACCCGGCTGTCGACGCCTGGATGAAGCTGCATCCTGGTGAATTGGGGGCAATCGCCAAGCGCTGGTTCGAGGTCATGCGCCATTGTGGGGACGATGTTCGAGAGTTAATGCACGATGGCTGTCCGACCGCGTGTGTAGAGGACGCGGCATTCGCCTACGTCTGTGCGTTCAAGGCGCACGTCAACGTCGGGTTCTTTCGCGGTGCGGAGATCGCCGACCCCGGTGGCCTGCTGGAAGGGACGGGAAAGGTCATGCGCCACGTGAAGCTCCGGCCGGGAGATGACATCGATGCCAGGGCCCTGACGAAGCTGATTGAAACCGCATACACTGACATGAAGGCGCGTCTCGAGTCGGAGTAGTCGCGCGGTCGTGGAGCGAGGTGGTGTGAACCGAGTAATCTGGTCGAGGTCATGACGCATGCTGAATTCCACGCCTCCTGTTTTAAATGGCCGGCACGTTCGGCTCGAGCCGCTGTCTCGGGCTCACCAAGCGGCGCTGGCGGCGCACGCGTTCGATGCGGATCTCTGGCAGTTCACGCCAACCCAGATTCATTGTATGGAAGATCTCACTACGTACATCGATACGGCGGTGTCGTCACTAAAAGCGCGCACCGCCATTCCCTTTGCGATTGTCAACCGGTCGACAGGTGACGCGATCGGCAGCACGCGGTTCGGTAATGTGGACAGTCAGAAGATC
>JBFIZG010000261.1:0-5388 GCA_041604955.1 Gemmatimonadales bacterium
ACAGGCGTCGTTGACGAGGTAGCGAGTAGGAAAGTTGTCCGACCCGTCCAACACAATATCGAAACCGCGCAGAATCTCGAGGGCGTTGTCCGACGTAAGCCTAGTATCGAACGACTCGACGTGCGTGTGGGGATTGAGGTCGTGGAGTCGCGCCTTAGCCGACGCGAGCTTTGGTGTGCCAACCGCGCTCGTGCCGTGGACGATTTGACGTTGCAGATTCGTCGCATCGACGCGGTCGAAGTCGATCAACCCCAGCGTGCCGACCCCAGCCGCGGCGAGGTAGAGCGACGCGGGCGACCCAAGACCCCCAGCGCCAACCAAGGCCACTCGGGCCGCCTTGAGACGCCGTTGGCCCTCTGGCCCCACTTCCGGCAAAATCAAATGCCGCGAGTATCGGAGTATCTCCTCGTGGTTCAGCTCCGGCGACATTTGCACCTTCAGGGTCATTCGGATTCTCCTCCTGGGACGCCGTGTGCTCGTTGCGGTCCAATCAGGTACCCTGCGTGGAGCATCAACAAACGAGGTAGCACACGGTGTCCGTTGGCACCTTGTACCTCCAAGACCTTGGCACGGTGACTCGGGCGCGGGCCCGTCGGCCACCTCCTAAGAAGAATAGCACGTGTCACCGCGTCTTTCACGCAGCAAAATTTGCCCAACCCCGATGCAATCCATTACAACGAGTAGGCCCACGTCTGCGGTCGGGAAAGTCCGCCGTGGAACATCACTCATCGGCGCACGCGCCAGGCGATATGTGGTGGGAGCTCACCGGTCGGTCTCATCGGCGGCCAGCCTCGACACTGCCCCCATCGCCACTGGTCCCGGTTCAGGGCAGTGTCCTGCTACTTCTTCTTGAGAATCGATCGCCAGCCCGTCGTGTGTGGAAACGGCGGACCGTGGTCGGCCCGCGTGAATCGCTCAACGGTATAGAACAGGGCTGGGTCGACCTCACGTGCCGATTTGACGATCGTCTCCAGGTCTCGTCGGGTACACGTGGTAAACAGCAACGTTCTCTCACCATCATGACCGCGCCCGCGAAATGTCGTGACGACCCGCCCCAACTCGCGCAACCGTCCTGCGACCCGGTTCTCGTCGGCTCCAGTGATGATGCGCACGACGCACGATCCCACGGCGAGATGGCGGTCGAGCATGATTCCACACGCGTTTCCCGCCGCAAACCCTCCGGCGTAGGCCAGCGCGAGAACCGGGCTGTCGGGGAGTCGAAGGACGGCCTGCGAAATCGCCGTGACCCACACCAGTATCTCGAAGAACCCGAGCACCATGGAGGCCTTCAGGTGTCCCTGCACCACTGCTAGCGTGCGAAGTGTCCCCAACGAGACATCGAGGATGCGAAGCGAGAAGATGAGGAGCGCGACGCCCCAAACCGGTAGCGCGTTCAAGAACTCCATGTTGGGTCAGACCTCCGGCGGTTGAACGGCAAAGTCGCGGTGAACGAGCTTGGTCACATCGCACCCGGTACGGGCGACGCCTCCCCCGTGGCCATGCGGTCCATGCGTGGCGTCGTCAGCGATCAGGGCGCATGTCGCCGCAACACCACAACCGCGTTCACACCGCCAAACCCAAACGAGTTCGAGACGACGTGTTCGGGGGCGCCGTGATTCCCGTTGCTCGTGAGATAGTTCAAATCGCACGCCGGGTCAGGGGTTTCGAGGTTGATGGTCGGTGGCAACCAGTCACGCGCCATGCAGATGGCGCAGATTGCCACTTCGATCGCGCCGCTCGCGCCGAGTGGGTGACCGTAGTATCCCTTCGTTCCGCTCACGACCAGCCGCCGTGCATGGTCGCCAAAGACGCGTTTGATCGCGAGCGTTTCGGTGGGGTCGTTGAGCGGAGTCGACGAGCCATGCGCATTGATGTAGCCGACCTCGTGTGGCGCCACCCGCGCATCGGCCAGGGCCAGTGTCATCGCGCGCGCCGCTTCCCGTCCATCCGGCTTCGGGGCGGTCATGTGATGCGCGTCGTTGGTCAATGCGTCGCCCAGCACCTCGGCGTAGATCTTCGCTCCGCGAGAGACGGCGCGGTCGCGTCGTTCCAGCACGAGCACCGCCGAACCTTCACCCATGACGAAACCGTCACGGTCTCGGTCGAACGGGCGCGACGCCGTAGCCGGATCCTGATTTCGCGTCGACATGGCGCGAATGGTGGTGAATGAGCCGAAACAGAGGGGCGCGAGCGGGGCTTCGGCACCTCCGGCAAACATGACGTCGGCCCGCCCCGATCGGATCGTGCGCAGCGCGTCGCCAATGGCGACCGTTCCGGAGGCGCAGGACATGGCGTTCGTCATGTTGGGCCCGGTCAGCCCAAACTCGATCGCGATGTTGCACGACACGGCGCCCCCGAACACGGACAGCGCCAGCCCGGCGTCGACCGATCGAAGCCCGTCTCGCAGGAACACACCCGCCTGGGATTCGGCGTGACTGATGCCCCCCTCCGCCGACCCCATCATCACACCGATACGGTCGCGATCTTCTCGTTCCAACGAGAGTCCTGCGTCGTGGAGGGCGAGGTGCGCGGCGGCAACACCGATCTGCGAAAACCGATCAAAGCGACGGACTGCGCGCCGCGAGAGGTGGTCTTCGGGTCGAAACTCGCCGATTTCGCCCGCGATCTGACTCCGAAACGGTGTCGGATCGAACCGGGTGATTACGCGGACCGCGGATCGGCGCGCACGCAATCCGTCCCACAGCCCATCGACACCCATGCCGATCGGTGTCACGCATCCGATACCCGTGATTGCAACGTCCGTCATGACGCCTCCGCGTGTCGCTTGACTCCCGCCAACGTGCGTGATGCGATGGCATGAATGAACACCGGACCGATCACCCAGTTAGCCGCGACGCGGCCAATGAGCGGCCAGGCAGGACCCGACCAGTCGTGGACGATGGTCACGTCAACGCTATCGCCGTCCTCGAGGAGCCGCCACTCGACATCCATGCCGCGCGTGATGCCCCGGATATGCTGGTAACGAATCACATGTTGTTCGGACAGGATCTGCATGCGGGAGACCCACCACGTGGGATAACGGAGCGGTCCGAAGTCCCGCCACGCCGCCATCTCAACCACCCCTTCGGCATCCGACCTCTCCAACATTCGTACCCAACGGTAGTGCGGCAGGATCTCCGGCCAGCGTTCGACATCGGCGGCCGCACGGAACACCCGTGCGATCGGCGCCGCAACCCGCACACGATCAATCGTTCGCATCGCACGGGCTCCACACGGCAACGAGACGCCACCACGGCCGATTGTACACGTCGGCGGTAACGCCGGCCTGCGTGAGGATCTGCTTCAACTCCGACCGACGGAACCCCCGTCGGATCGATACGAGACCGTCACGGCGGGTAACCGGATGGTACCGAAGTAAGAAGGAAATGAGCCAGAGACCGATCGACGCCGCGCGCGAGGGGCGGGCGTCGGCGATGACCACCCCCGATCGAGCGACGCGGTCGAATTCCCGAATCAGATCGACAGCAGTCTTTCGCGCGAAGTGATGGAGCACCTGTGAAACGACCACGATGTCCACCGATCGCTTGGCGAAGGGAAGCGCTCGCGTGTCCCCGACGACGGCTGTGAGCCCCTGCCGTCGACAGAGCCGGGCGGCGACCCGCAGGTGATCCAGCGCGACAACCACGATTCGCGGGTCTCCACGGTTCATTCGAGTAACGAGATGTTGTGACACGTCTCCCATGCCTGCGCCGACATCCAACACCGTGAGGGCCCGCGCTCGACCCTCACGCTGGAGTAGCCGATTCACGCCAAAGCGCACGGCGCCGCGGCCCCCAAAGAGACGGTTCGTCCGCGCAATGTCGCCGAGCGTCACCCGCGCAAGACGTTCGTCGATGCGTCGCGAATCCAGAGCCTCCGTCCCAACCGGCGGGAGGTCGCGGCCATGGCTCATCGAATCAATCGCCAGGCAAACGAGGGTCTGAGCACTTCTGAGGTCGGAACGACGTTTCCCGTGACGCCCACCAACATGTCCGCCAACGCCGGATTCTCCGCCAGCCGGCGGGCGACGCGGTTCAGGACCGGTGGGTGGGCGATCACTTTACCGATCAGTCGCTCGACGATCCACTTGCCGCCAAACGTCCGGCGTCGAGCCGCGTCGTAGGCACTCAGGGCGCCCGCATGCAACGCATTCGTCTCCAACGCCGAACACGCCTGATCCGCCACCAACTCTGCCCCGCGGAGCGCAGCATAGATGCCCTCACCGGTAAACGGGTCGTAGAAATCGGCGGCGTCACCGACCAACATCACGTGGTCGGCGGTGGCGCGGCGAGTGCGAGAGGCGAACGGGCCCACCACCCGAACCGGGCTCACGAAACGCGCCTGTTCGAGCCGGGCCATCACACGGGGATAGCGCTGAACTTGGTCGAAAAACCACTCATTTTTCGATCGCCCCGGCGGACTCCTCCGCACGTCGACGACTACGGAGAGGTTGGTGACGTTGCGTCCCACCGGAGCGAGCCCTAAATACCCGCAGGGGCCGACATGCATCTCGCCGAGCGCCTGCATGTCCGTGACGTCCGTCGCGTGCGAAACGAGTGCGATTCGCCGGAGCCGCCCGCGACGCGCCACACCAAGCAGTCGAGCCACCCGGGAATTGAGCCCATCGGCACCGATGATGAGTCGTCCGACCACACTGCGCTGGAATCTCCCCCGTCGAATGACGAGGGTGCGAGTACCGCTATCGCTGTCTCCGAATCCGATCGCCGCCGTTTTCTCGAAGAGTGTCGCGCCACGAGCGACGGCGGCCAAAGCCAGGGCGTGATCGAGGTCTTCCCGCGGAAGTGCGAGCCCGTGCTCGCGATACGGCCCGTATCGCCGGGACCCGGAGAACCGGCCCGTGAATGACGTCCCGTCGGGACTGACGACCCGCATGCCGTGCAAACGCGCAGGCCGGACGCGTTCGAGCGCGCCAGGAGGCAGAATCCGGTCGAGCAGGCGGGAGACCTCCGGACTCAAATACTCGGCGCAGGGCTTGGGGCGAGGAAAAGCGGCCCGCTCGAGCAGTGCCACGCTGAACCCGCGCGAGGCCAACAACGCCGCACTCGCGCTGCCGGCGGGGCCGGCGCCCACGATCACCGCGTCGAACCGCTGTTCAAGCGCTTCCCGGAAGTACGCCATCGCCGTTTTGACTCCCTTCGGTCGCAGATGACACCAACGACACGGCTCCGTGATCTCGATGTCGAGGCGTACCTCAGAGACCCGACCATCAAGCAGTCGTACGTCACCGGGCTCTTCGATCTGATATCCAAACAATATGACCGGTTTACGCGGGTGTTTTCCTTTGGAATGGACCGCCGGTGGAAGCGGGAACTGATCGGATGGTTGGCGCCGGACGTCACTCCCGATGCGCAGGCGCTCGATCTCGCG
>JBFIZG010000262.1:0-5364 GCA_041604955.1 Gemmatimonadales bacterium
CGCCGGCTCCGACTGCTCGCCGTTCCCCGGGCCGCCCCAGACCTTCTGATACGGGTTGTCCAGTATGGCGGATTTGACTTCGGAGAAGCGCGAGCCCCAGTAGACCCGGTCGTCCTCGGTCACTCCCTGCGGGCCGTGGAGGTCTGCGAGATGAAAGGGACAGCCGTTCATGGTGCCTCCGAATCTCTGCAGTTTGTGTCCCGATCCTACTCCAATGTCCCGGGCCTTGCAAGTCGCCTACCCGCACCGTTGCTGACGGCAGGCTGCGTCTCGAGGTAGGGACTATCCGTCTACTCGGGCAAACCTCCGGGGCCTGTCAGGTGTTTCTCGATCCAATCGATGGGTGAGAAGAGAATGCACACGAGATGCGTGTGTTTGCGGAACAGAAGTGACGGAATGGCCATGACTTCGCACCCGCCGTCGCCCCGAACTGCCTGGAGCAACAACGACGCCCCGACAAACGCCACCGACGCGACCCTGCCGAGCGGGCCGCCAACCGCGAACACGACGATGACGGGGGCCACGGCAAGTACCGCTCCGTACCATCGGTTGAGACGCGGGAGGTAACGGTTGACAATGAAATGCAGGGCGGCGTAGAAAGCGGTCAGACCGGTAAACACGGCCGCCACTTTCAGGTTGAACGCTTGGTCGTCGAGGCGCATGGCGATGTAGGTCATCCACAGCAACAGGCCCGCGAGCATCAGCCTGAGCGATCGCCCAATGATTCCGGCCTGCAGTCGGTCATCTGTGCTCATCGCGCCCTCCGTCCTCGCTGTGGACCCGAACGTGCTTTCCCTCGCACACACGCCACCGCACGCGCCTCACCCCGTACCCCTCGCCACTAACTCGCAAGTCTACTTTACCACCTACCTCCTACCACCTGACACCCGACACCCGACACCCGAACTGTCACCTGTCACCGATCTCCACTTCGATGTCTCTCCAATTCCCCTGCCGAAAGCGAACGATGCTCAGGGCACACCGGGTCACGTGCCCCAACACGATGGCGAGCCAGATGTCTTTCGGGGTGAGACCGCGGACTGCCTGTATGACGGCACACATGCCAAGGGGCACGACGATTTGCGAGACAATGCTGATGTAGAGGGGACTTCGTGTGTCTCCGGTCCCCTGGAGTCCCCCGGTGTAAGAGAGCGCCACGGTAATGAAGAGTCCCGATACGGCGAGATAGGCGAGCAGTTCGACGCCGAGGGAAACGACCACGGGGTCTTCCATCCCAAACACCCCGAGCAGGGCACGCGGTACCGTGAGAAAGAGGAAGCCGACCGTAGCTGCGACGCCGAGTCCGATGAGAGACGCCACATGCACCCCGTGGAGGGACCGGTCGGGGTGGCCCGCCCCGAGATTCTGACCCGCGATGGCGGCGGCTGCGCCCATCAACCCGACCGACGTCCACGTGATCAACGAGAAGAGCTGGGTATATCCCACGGCGTAGGCGGCCTGCGCCTGTCCGCTTTGCTCGAGGGACCCGACGTATCGAAGCAGGATCACCCCTCCGACGTTCATGGCGATGCCTTGGATCCCGGTGGGGATGCCGAACCGGAAGAGCGAACGGATGATTTGCCAGTCCGGCTTGAGGCTCATGCCGCGGTAAAAACCGATCACCCATTTGTGCACGAAAAACAAGCGGTGGGCCGCCAGCACGCTCAGGACGCCACCGGCGATGACGGTGCCCATGGCGGCCCCAGCGGTGCCGAATGCCGGAATCGGGCCGAGGCCGCGGATCAAGATGACGTTCAAGACGAGGTTCAGGACGGTGAGTCCGATCCCATACCGGAGTGGCGTGCGTGCGTCGCCGGCGGAACGAAGAGCGCCGCCCAACATGAAGAACACCATCATGCCGAAGCTGAACAAAAACATGATGCGGAGATACGGCAACGCTTCGGCGCGCACCTCTGGTGTCGCATTTACGATCTCGATCAGGCCGGGAGACAGCACGTACCCAATGGGCGCCAGGATCCCCACCGACATGACCGCCGCCGTCAGAAACGCTTGGTAAACGGTCCGGTTTACTTTGTCAGGCTCGTTTCTCCCGGCGAAGCGAGCCACTAGGACGCCCATCCCGGTAAACAGGGATGAGATGAAGACCATGACGACGAGAAAGATCTGCCACGCGACGCCGATGGCCGCGTTCCCGGTGTATCCGACATAGTGACCGACCATGGCATGGTCGACGATCCCTTGCAGCCCACCGATCACGTTCTGCAGCATCGTAGGCCAGGCAAGCTTCCATACCGCCGGCGCGATCGGTCCTTCCACGATGGAGCGGTCGAACGATTTTCTCTCGAGAGACGGAGCCGTCATGTGGTCCGGAGCGGTCGGTAGGCCTGACTGGCTGGCATCGGAGCCACTCAAGCTAGCACGGCTATAGGTATTCTGTGAGGCCCGCGGTGAACGGCGAGCAAGAAAAACGCCCGGCGGACATCGCCGGGCGTTCGTGTGGCGTCGGTATCAGGTCATGGTGTGGGTGGTGGTTGGGTGCGTGGCCCCCAAAAATAGATGTTGTCCCTGTGGGCCGTGCAGTCGTCTAAGAAGTTGGGAGCATCGGGATGCCGTTCGTTCACCCGTCTGCCGACTTCGGGAAGCGCGTCGAAGACGGCGGCATTGTCCTGGCCGATCCGATACCAGTTCACGTTCCACTCATCGCCCCATTGGTGGAAAAACATGCCAGAGCCAAAAAGTTGGCCCTCATTTACCAGTTCCTGCTCGACGGGAACCGTGAGAGAGTCGTAGGCCTGCATGATGTCACCGATGGCAGATTGAGGGCAGATCCACTGGGAGATGAAGAGCGCCCGGGGAAGCGGATCGTCTTCTGCCTCCTGGGCGATCGCGCAAACGGGCAGCAAGAGACCGCAGACGAGCGCCGAAATCAGTTTGCGTTGCATCGATGCCTCCTTTGGGGGAATGAATGATGGATCCTCTTAATGCGATTCCACTCGCTCAGTTTTTCGATCCCGACGTGACCTTCTCGGCAACGGGTTTCGGATCGATCAACTCGAGACCCAACGTTTTGCCCTTTTTCGTCGCCGGTACCCCGTCCGCGAGCCACACGGGCGGAGGCGCGTCTTTGAGATAGTGATCGAAGAACTGCTGCATGCGCACCTGCCAGTCTTTCCGGTTCTGATACTTTCGGAGGCCGTGCGCTTCGCCGTTGTAGTTGAGCATCCACGTGGGACGGCCGAGACGGCGCAGTGCCACAAAGAACTCGATGCCCTGGTACCACGGGACGGCTCCATCTTCGTCGTTGTGCATCATGAGGACGGGAGTATTCACCTTATCGGCCCAAAACAGCGGCGAGTTGGCGATATACCGAGGTGTCGCCTCCCACAGCGTCCCGCCGATGCGTGATTGGGATTTCTCGTACTGGAACATGCGGGACATACCGGACTGCCACCGGATGCCGCCGTAGGCCGACGTCATGTTGGAGACGGGTGCTCCAGCTTCGGCAGCCGCGAAGATGTCTGTCTGAGTAATCATGTACGCGATTTGATATCCACCCCAACTGTGTCCCTGAACGCCAACGCGCTTGGGATCGACAAAGCCCTTCTCCAAAACGCTCAACACGCCTGAGACCACACAGTCCATGGCGCTCTCGCCGGGATACCCCACCTGATAGTGAACATCCGGAATGAAAACGACATACCCGCGGCTCACGTAGAAACTCACCGAGATGCTCGAACTCCCCGGTCCCGGCCCGCGGTGCGAGTGCAGCCGGTCGGAGTTTTTCTCGTAGAAGTAGACCATCATTGGATACTTCTTCGACGGATCGAAGTTGTCGGGTTTGAAGAGCAACCCATCCACTTCGAGACCGTCGGTCGAACGCCAGTGTACCAGCTCCGATGTCCCCCACAGGTACTCGGCCATCTGCGGATTGGCGGTGCTCACTTTCCGCATGTTGCTGAACGACAAGTCACTCGTCCACAGGTCGGGGAACTCTTGAAAGCTCTGCCGCGTGAACATCACAACGTCGGCGTCATCCGCTTTGCGTGGGGAGCCAAAACTGTAGTCGGCCATGTGGAGCAGGCGTGGAGGCTGGTTTCCCTGGACGCGGTCCGTCGCATATCCCGATCTCTTGCTGGTACGATCGAAGGCGCGGAGCACGATCGGTTCCTCCGCGTCGATCGCCTCCGCGTCGGGATCGAGCCTCGCATAGCGAAACTCGAGGTTCCGGCTCCTTCCGATGCCCTCGGTCACGTTGCGGGGCGCGCGGCGGCCGGTCGGATCGGTTGCCCAAACGTCGTGCCGGTCGTAGACGAGGAACTCACGGTCGTTCTCGGTCCACCCCGCCGACCCGTATGAGGAAGGAAGCATGGGCCAGTCATGGAGCTCGTTCGAGACTGGGTGCGGGATGCCGGCCGACAGGTTGACGGGTTCTCCTCCCCCTGATGGCATGGCAAACCACGCTTCTTTCCGGCCGTCCCACCACGTGAGATACGTACCGTTCGGTGAAAGCGACGCGCGACCCTGAAATGCCTCCAACAGCTTTGTCCGTTGCCCCGACGACACGTCGACGATGTAGTAGTCGTTGTATCGCGGTGTGTCCCAGGAGATCCGTTGCCGGTAGGGAAGGTCGGACGTCCCCAGGGCAAAGCGTGCCTCGCCCTCCTGCCCGACGTCCAGTGCGGGCATCTGAAGGTCGGCCAATTGTGTGATCCGTCCGTTGTTCACGTCGATGACGGCGGTGTAGGCGCGCTCGAGTTCCCGGTCGCGGTTGACGAGCTGCATCGGCTGGAGGAGTGGATCGCGCCAGTTCCACACGTCGACCTTCACCTCTTCCCATTCAGCAGGGTCTTCGTCGGGATCGGGCTCGGGACGGGGCGCGGAGCCAAAAAACAAGCGCTTCCCGCTCTCCGAGAACTCGACGTCACCGTGTTCGCTCACCCACCAACCCTGAGGCATCCCGGCCGAACCGTATGTCGCCATAGGTGTCGCGTCGCCGGAACCGTTCCACCGGTAGAGAACGTACGACGGTTGATCGGCCTGGTAGTCCTCCCGGTCGGAGATGAACGCGAGCTGTTCCCCTGCGTCGTCGAACGCAAGCGACTTGTAGTTCCCGATGCCCGTCATGACCGGAGAGACGTCGCCGGTTTCCGGAACGACGACGTACGTTCCGTCACCTTCACCGTCTTTGGCCGACACGACGTATGCGAGCCAAGACGCATTCCTGGCGAACGTGTATTGCATCACCTTGTCGAAACGCAGCTCCTCGCCCGTCACCAAATTGCGGAGAACGAGCGTTGTCCCATCCTTCTTGTCCTTCTTCTTCGATCCTTCTTCGCTCTTTTCTTCTCGAGGCGCTGGCTCGGTCTCCTCTTCCTCTTCGGGAGCTTCCTCCTTATCGGCGTC
>JBFIZG010000263.1:0-5361 GCA_041604955.1 Gemmatimonadales bacterium
CGTGTACCGCTGGAGATGATCAACAAGACCACAGCGCTGACCGAAGACGAGTGGCGGGTCATGCAGGCGCACCCGTGGTACGGGTTACTCACGCTCTTCAAGCTGCGCGGGTACGGCGATTTGCCGTACCGATCGATGATCGTCGCGTACGAGCACCACATGAAGATCGATCTGTCTGGCTATCCCAAGAACATTCGACCGAGACAGATGTCGGTGTTTTCGAAGATCGTGGCCGTCGCCGATGGATTTGACGCCGCGACGAGTCGGCGCTCGTATCAAACCAACCCGATTCAGCCGGACGAGGTTCTGCGGGAGATGTGGGAAAACCCGCGCCGCGGTCAAGATCGTGTGTTGGTGAAAGGGTTCATTAACCTGTTGGGCGTGTACCCGGTGGGGACGTGTGTCATTCTCGATACGTATGACATCTGCATCGTCCATTCGGCGAATCCGGACCCGCGGCATCTCAACCGACCGATCGTGCGCCAGGTGCTGACCGCCAACGGGGGACATCTCACAAACGGTCCCCTGATCGATCTGAGTGAGGGGGATGGTACGGGCGAGTACAAACGGTCGATCATCAAGGTGACGGATCCAGCAAAATACGGGCTTACTCCCGGCGACTACTTTGTCTGAGTCTATTGCGAGGCGCTGGCAGACGCTCCGTACCGAAGGCCGCGCGGCCCTCATTCCCTACGTCACCGCCGGTTACCCCTCGATGTCGGATGGTGTCGCGACGCTCCACATGCTTGCCGAAGCGGGCGCCGACTTCATCGAGCTGGGGATCCCGTTCAGCGATCCGCTCGCGGACGGACCCGTCATTCAAGCGTCGTCGGAGCAGGCCCTTGCCAACGGCATGACGGTCGCCCGCGCGCTCGCCCTGGTGCGCGAGGCGGCCCTCGACATTCCGGTGGTCGTCTTTGGCTACATGAATCCCATTCTTGCCTATGGCGTGCCGAAGTTTCTCGAAGACGCGGCGGCTTCCGGGGTCGGCGGACTCCTCATCACGGATCTGCCGGCCGGCGAGGATCCGGCGTTCGAAGATGCCGTGCGCGAGAGCTCACTCGATCTGGTCCGATTGGTCGCGCCCACAACCGAACCGAGCCGGTTACAGGCGACCCTCGCCGGGGCGGAGGGTTTTATCTACCTCATTTCACGGCTCGGTGTGACCGGGCCCGAGACCACGCTCGATCAATCCGTGAGGGATGCCGTCGCCGCCTTGCGGAGGGGGACGACGTTGCCCATTGCCTTGGGCTTTGGAATTGGGACGGCGTTGCAAGCGCGGGAAGCCGCAAGGATCGCTGACGGTGTGGTCGTGGGAACGGCATTGATTCGGGCGCTCGCGCAAGGTCCCGATGCGGCGCAGTCGCTGATGCGCGAGCTCCGTGACGCCGTAAGGAGTGTAGAGCGCTCGTTGGACGGCGCGGGCGCGGGCTCCGCACAAGCCTAACGTCGGGTCGTCCGGGTGCGACTCGGATTGGCGTGCCACAGACTTTGACATCACGGCATGCCAGTCGGTACCATACGCCCGTGTCTGCCACAGATCGCATCTCGCTCAAAGGCATGCGGTTCCATACCCGCGTTGGGTTGCTCCCGCACGAGCAACTGGTGCCTCAGCCCCTCGAGTTGGACCTGACGGTTCGGCTCTCCCTCCGTCGCGTCGGCGAATCGGATTCCCCCAAAGCGCTTCTCGACTACCGGGATCTGTATGGCCTGGTGGAGGAGACTGTCGGTACGAGTCATCACAAGTTTCTCGAAGCCTTGTGCGAACAGATTGCGATGCGGACCCTGGAGCTCGAACCGGTGGAACACGTGCAGGTGGCTGCCCGAAAGCCGCACGCTCCCATCAACGGGCCCCTCGACTGGGTTGAGGTCGTCGTCGAGCGAACCAAAGATGATTACGCCTGAGTGGGTCTTCGTTGCGCTCGGGTCGAACGAAGGCGACCGGCGCGCGTTCCTGGCAGAGGGGCGTGACGGGCTCGCCGCGATTCCGAACACCGACTTATGTGCGGCAACCGCGATCGAAGAAACGGCGCCGATTGGTGACCCTGAGCAACGACACTATCTGAATCAGATGGTGCTGCTTCGAACCTCTCTTTCGCCTCGCGCATTGCTGGAACACTGCCATCGCATCGAAAACCAAGCGGGACGGGTGCGGCGCGAGCGATGGGGGTCGCGGACGCTCGACCTCGATATCGTACTCTACGGCGAGCGCGAAGTGCGCGAACCCGATCTCACGGTGCCCCACCCGGAGCTGAGTCACCGGCCATTTTGGCTGCGACAACTCGCCGCACTCGCACCGTCCGTGCGACGGAATCGCGAGGCGCTCGTGTCCACGGCGGGGCGGTGAAGCCGCACACCGCGCGCGAGGTGTCGTCCGCGCCGCTCGTGCGGCTGCCACCCTGGGCGCAGGTGTCGCCCGACCGACGTGCGCATATCGAGCGGGTTGCCAATCTCGTCGACACATGGGCGAAGGAGATCCGCCCGCCAGCGTCGGTGCGGGATCGATGGCTCCGCGCGGTCAATCTCCATGACGCCTTGAAGGATGCACCCAATCCTGAGCTACAGGAGCTTTCCGACGATCCGTGGGGAATCCCCGAATTGCGACATGGCCCGGCCGCGGCCGTGATGGCCGCGCGTCACGGGGAACGTGATCGGGGCGTGCTGGACGCGGTGCGGTTTCATTCCGTGGGGTTCCCCGACTGGGACTCGGTCGGCAAGATCCTCTATCTGGCCGATGGGCTCGAACCCGGTCGGACACATTCCGGTCCTGCCGAAACCGAATTGGCGCTCCGCGTACCGCACGATGTCAACGGGGTTCTCAGGATCGTCGTTGCCAAGCGGCTCCAGTACATGGCACAGTCCGGGATGCGTTTGCTTCCGGAGACCGTCGACTTTTGGAATAGTCTCGTGTGCCTAGGCTAGCAGTCGGTTTCGTGGCGATCGTCTTCGCGATCGTCGCCGCCGGTGTCTGGTGGTTGCGAGCTTCGGGGGACGACAACCCGGACCGCGTCGTTCCTGGCGAACGCGAGCATCTGTTGGTCGAGGTGCTGAACGGGACGCGGGTCGACGGGTTGGCGCGAACCGTCACGCGGCGTCTCCGGCGAGAGGGAATCGACGTCGTCTTTTTCGGGACGGTCCCGGACACCGGTCTCGACATCACGCAGATTCTGATTCGGCGGGGGGACTCCACGGCCGCACTCCGGGTGGCGAAGGTGCTCGGGATCGGCCGTCTCGTCAACGAACCGAACGAGCGTCTCCTACTCGATGCAAGTGTGATCCTGGGATTGGATGCGGCCGGGCTCCGAGGTCTCGATCCGTAGCTGTCCGCAGGCGGCACTGATGTCGAGGCCTCGGCTTCGTCGAACCGTCGCCTGCGCGCCGGCCGCCCGGAGTGCGCGGGCGAATCGTTGGATCGTCGCCGGCGCCGTCGGCGTCAGGTCCGTCGCCCCGCCGGGGTGCAGTGGGAGCAAATTCACGAGCGCACCGAGGCGCTTTGCGAGTCTGGCCAACTCGGCAGCGTCGTCGTCACGGTCGTTGTAACCGCGGATCATGACGTACTCGAACGTGACGCGGCGGGGAAACGCCTCGAGCGCCTCGAGCACCTGGGCGAGCGGGTACTTTCGTTCAACGGGCATCAGTGCAGCGCGCCGCACACCGAACGGTGAATGCAAAGAGAGCGCGATTCGGAATTGTTCCGGACGCTTCGCCAGAAGCCGGAGCTTGGGTACGATTCCGATGGTACTGACTGTGATGCGCCGGGCGCCGACGCCCAACCCCATCGGATGGTTCAGAATCGTCAGCGCGCGATCGACAGCGGTCCAATTGTGGAGTGGTTCGCCCATTCCCATGAAGACGATGTTGGTCGGGCGGGATTCCCCGGCTTCGAGCAACAGTTCACGGACCTGGGCCGTGATCTCCCAGGGCGCGAGATGTCGTTCAAAGCCCATCGTGCCGGTGGCGCAGAATCGGCAAGCGTATGCGCATCCGGCCTGGGAGGAGATACAGATCGTGAGCCGCTTCCCCTCGGGGATCGACACGCACTCGGCGGCGGTCTCGTCATCGAACGACCAGAGGCGTTTTTCGGTCCCGTCGCTCGATCGCTGCTGGGCAGCGAGTCGGGGTCGGACGAGCGGGAACCGACGCGTCAACTCGTCCACCAATCGTCTCGGAAGCTCGGTCGCCTCACTCCAGCTGCCAACCGGGCGCTGCCAGAGCCGCGGGAGCAGCTGCCGCACCCGAAACGATGGATCTCCCCGCTCGGCGATCCACTGGCCGAGTGTGGACTTTGCCTGTTCCGGGTCGAGATCGAGTAAGTTCATTATGCAACGTAACCCGTTCGGGTGGTTCGCTGGCAGGCGTCTTTCGCTGCGTGGATTGGATGATAGTCGGTGTCGCCGGCCGTCGGAGGCAGGGGATGGACCATGGACGGGGCCACGGCGTTCACGTGTCCGTCCGTTGCCATAGCGGTATCTTCCCATGGGATTATGTTGCGCCAATGTAGGCACTTGGGTGGTTCTCTCGAGAATCTGCTTAGCCGCTTCGAATCGCCCGGTGTGTGAACTCAAGAGGAGTGCCGACCTATAGCTAGTCCGATTCGCCGAGCCGTCCACTGACGGGGCCAATGACCGCGACGACGATGCGCACCCATCGCTGTGGCGCGCTTCGGAGTTCCCACGTGGGTCTCGAAGTGCGTTTGGGCGGTTGGGTTCATCGGTCCAGGAACTTGGGCGGCATCCTCTTTTTCGATCTGCGAGATCGGGACGGAATCGTCCAGGTTTCCTTCGGCTCCGAGTGGACTTCCCCGGACGCCCTCGCGGTGGCGGACGGAACGGGTATGGAGTCGGTCGTGCTGGTGAGGGGCACCGTCGTGCTCCGCCCACCGGATGCACGGAATCCGGAAATGGCGACCGGCGACGTGGAAGTTCGCGCCGTCGAGATCGAGGTGGTCGGGCCGAGTGCGCCGCCCGCGATTCCGGTGTGGCGACAGAAAGGAGAAGATCTCCCGTCGGAAGAGCTACGGCTCGAACACCGGCATCTGGACCTTCGGCGACCCGAACTGCAGCGTCATTTCGCTCTGCGGCACCGCTTGCTGCAACGCACACGGGCAACCCTGACGGGACTCGATTTTTACGAGATCGAGACGCCGCTGCTCACGAAGCCCACGCCTGAAGGTGCGCGGGATTATCTCGTGCCCTCGCGGCTGCATCGCGGCCAGTTCTACGCGCTACCGCAATCGCCGCAGATCTACAAGCAGTTGCTCATGATCTCGGGGTTCGACCGGTACTTCCAGATCGCGCGGTGTTTTCGCGACGAAGATCTGCGAGCGGACCGACAACCCGACTTCACCCAGATCGACATCGA
>JBFIZG010000264.1:0-5358 GCA_041604955.1 Gemmatimonadales bacterium
ATGATCGGCCCCTTCCTCGACGCCAATCTCAGAACCCAGCTCGTTCGGTCGGGTGTTGTCGTTGTGACGGTCATCGGCACATGCGTTCTACATGACCGCCATTACGCTGTCGACTTGAAAGCGCTCGAGGAACTCGTACGATAGATCGATCCGTCACACCAGCGGAGTTACGTTTGCCGCTTCAATTTCCGGAGAGATGAGCATGCACGCCAAATCAACGCCGCGCCAATCGCCTCCGTCCCCCATGGATCGCCGAGACTTCATGGCTTTCTTCTCTGCCCTGGGCTTGAGCGGAACGGCGCTCCCGGACGCGCTCTGGAGCGAAGTTCAGCAAGAGGAACCAATCACCAAGGGCATGCTCGCCGATGCGGAAAAGGTCGCCGGACTCGAATTCACCGACGATGAACGCGAGATGATGTTGAATGGGTTGAATCGAAACCTGAATTCGTACAAGCAGCTCCGCGCCATCGACGTTCCCAACAGCGTGGTACCCGCGCTCACGTTCGATCCACTGCTTCCGGGACGGCGCCTCCCGACAGAACGGCGTCCGTTTCGCCTATCGCGCCAACCACGCATGTCCCGGCCCCAGAATCTCGACGAACTGGCGTTTTGGCCTCTCACCCGTATCGGGGAGCTGGTACGGACACGACAGGTATCCTCGGTTGAACTCACACGCATGTACATCGACCGGCTCAATCGGTACGGCGCGAGGCTCGAGTGCCTGATCACGCTGACCGACGATCTGGCGATGCGGCTTGCACGGCGGGCAGACGCCGAAATCGCGCGCGGTCAATACCGCGGCCCACTGCACGGTATCCCTTGGGGCGCAAAGGACCTCCTCGCCACCGAGGGCTATCGCACGACATGGGGAGCGAAACCATTCGAGAACCAGGTGATCGACGAAGACGCGACGGTGGTGCGCCGGCTCGAGGAAGCCGGTGCGGTGTTGGTTGCCAAGCTCACCCTCGGGGCACTCGCACAGGGAGACGTCTGGTACGGCGGTCGCACGCGAAATCCGTGGAACCTGGAACAGGGGTCGAGCGGTTCGTCGGCGGGGCCCGCCGCGGCAACCGTCGCCGGGCTCGTGGGATTCAGCATCGGAAGCGAAACGCTGGGCTCGATCGTCTCACCGTCCACTCGGTGCGGCGTGACCGGACTCCGCCCGACGTTTGGACGCGTAAGCCGCCACGGCGCGATGGCGTTGTCGTGGAGCATGGACAAGCTCGGCCCGATGTGTCGCGGCGTCGAAGACACGGCAGCGGTCTTGCACGCCATCCACGGCGCGGACGGCATCGACCCAACCGCGCGCGACGTCCCATTCAACTGGTCGGGCAACGCGCCGCTCACAGGCCTCCGTGTTGGGTATTTCCAGTCGGCGTTCGAGGCGGATCACCGGGGAAAAGAGTTCGACGATCGTGCTCTTGACGCCATCCGCGGACTCGGCGTCGACCCGATACCGGTTGAGCTGCCGGACACGTTCCCCATCAGCGCGCTCCGGATCATCTTGTCCGTCGAGGCGGCCGCCGCGTTCGACGAGCTCACGATGAGCGGCCGCGACGAGGAACTCGTGCGTCAACGGGACGGCGCTTGGCCGGACTCGTTCCGAACCGCGCGACTGATCCCGGCCGTTGAGTACGTCGAAGCAAACCGTGTTCGCACTATGGTGATGCACGAGATGGAAAAGGCGATGAGCAGTGTCGATCTGTTCGTCACGCCTTCACGGTTTGGGTCGGCGCTGCTCACGACGAACTTGACCGGACACCCATCGGTCACCGTCCCGAGTGGGTTCCAAGATGATGGGACGCCTGTCAGCATCACGTTCGTCGGCCAACTCTATGGTGAAGCGGAGATGTTGACAGCGGCCAAGGCGTACCAGGACGCCACGGGATACCATCTCGAGCATCCCCCCGGCTTCGCCGGATGAGCGGCGGGTGGGTGGAGTCTGACCGCTCCACCCACCGCAGTCGTCTGGGAGGTCGACGAGCCGGATTCACACGCACTTGACGTCCGCTTGATCTGACCGTGCTACTCTCCGCCCATGAACAAGCACAAGAATCTTCGACGTCATTCCCTCATCGT
Organism: Gemmatimonadales bacterium; assembly: GCA_041604955.1. Taxonomy (GTDB): domain Bacteria; phylum Gemmatimonadota; class Gemmatimonadetes; order Gemmatimonadales; family GWC2-71-9; genus JBFHWR01. The sequence goes on from JBFIZG010000264.1 coordinate 2,080, forward strand.
GCTGCTGTGGCTCGCCGCGGTGGTGGGACCGCCGCCGGCGGCGGCGCAGATTTCGAAGGCCGACTCGGCAGCCGTATTGCTGAGCGCGGCCCGGCAGATCGGCTGGCAGGGAGACGCCAAGCTGGCGCGCGAGCTGATGCGCCATGTAGTACGCGAATTCCCCGATACCCCGGCGGCCAGAGACGCCCTATCCCTTCTCTCCACCGATCGGGCGCGAGATCAGGCAACGAGTGGCCGCGCCGGACTCATCGTTTCCAACACACTGTTTGGTGCGTGGCTCGGCGTCGCGGTGCCGGCGGCGCTGGGGGCCGAAACTCCCTCGCCGTACGGGGCCGGACTGTTGCTTGGGGCGCCAACCGGATTCGTGGCCGCACGGCTTTTCTCCGACCAAAACCCCATGAGTAGTGGGCAGGCCATCGCAACGACGTTCGGAAGCTGGTGGGGAACGTGGCAGGGCGTCGGCTGGCGGGATCTGCTCGACATCGGCACTCGGAAGGAGACCTACTGTTACGGGGAATTCGGGGAACAGTGTGGGACCTATGAGGTCGATTCGCATCGAGCGCCGTTTGCTGCGGCCGTCATCGGCGGCCTCACGGGGCTCGTCGCCGGCGGCGCAATCGCTCAAGTCTTCGAGCCGACCGCCGGAACGTCGACCACGGTCCAGCTCGGCAGCCTGTGGGGATCCTGGTTTGGATTCAGTAGCGCGACACTGATGGACCAGACCGGCGAGGACGCCAGGCTCGCGTGGTCACTCATCGGTGGAAACGTCGGGCTCCTGGCGAGCGTGCTCGCCACCCAGCACGTGGAGATGAGCTCGGGGCGCGCATGGCTCGTGTCTGCTGCCGGAGTTGCCGGGGGCGTTGCGGGACTCGGTATCGACCTCATCGCCGAAACGAACGACGCACAATCGGCCATCGTCGCTCCAATGCTTCTGAGTCTAGGTGGGCTCGCGATCGGTGTCGCGCTGACGAGGGACTTCGATGAGGACGCCCGTGTCTTCGATCGACCAGCCGCCGCACTGATCGAATTTTCCGGCAAGTCGGTTGCGTTCGGGCCGGTCATCCCAACGCCAACCCTGCTTCCGGCACCAGGTCAAACCGGGCCGGACTTCCGCCTCGGCGTAAGGATCCCCGTTCTCGCGGCCAGCTTCTGAGGGCGGGACCGCCGACCATCGATGCTCTCGCAGCACTCGGCACGCCGGCGTATCTTCCGAGCGCACCAACCCAAAACCGCTACCCATGCGTCAAGTCTGGATACCGCGCAAAGGCACCCCGGACGTTCTGGAAGTCCGCGAGGCACCGGATCCCACACCCGGCCCCGGCGAGGTACGCATTCGCGTGGCGTACAGCGGCGTCAACTTCGCCGACGTCATGGCGAGGCTGGGGCTCTATCCGGACGCACCAAAACTGCCCCTGGTGGTTGGGTATGAGGTAAGCGGTACGGTCGATGCGGTAGGCGAAGGCGTCGACCCGGCTCTGGACGCACAACGTGTGCTGGCCGCAACGCGGTTCGGCGGATACAGCGACTGCGTCTGCGTACCGGCGTCACAGGCAATCGCGATAGGTGCTGGACTCAAAGACAACGAAGCCGCCGCGTTACCGGTGAATTACCTCACCGCTCATCACATGCTCCACTGGCTTGGCAACCTCCGAGCAGGACAGACCGTGCTCCTGCACGGCGCGGCCGGAGGTGTCGGCATCGCCGCGGTGCAGCTCTGCAACCTGGCCGAAGCCCGCGTCATCGGCACGGCGTCGTCATCGAAGCATGATATCCTTCGATCGTTGGGTGTCGAGCCGCTGGACTATCACGAACCGGACTGGCCGGCGCGTGTCCGCGAGCTGACGGACGGCAAGGGAGTCGATATCGCGCTCGATCCAATCGGTGGATCGTCATTTCGAAAAAGCTACCAACTCCTTGCGCCCACGGGTCGATTGTTTTGTTACGGCATGTCATCGATGGCGCCGGCGGAGAACAGACGGTTGTGGCCCGTCCTTCGGTCGCTCGTGACGACCCCTCGCTTCCACGCGATTCAGCTCATGGCGGGAAACCGCGGAGTTTTTGGAGTGAACCTGGGGCAGCTTTGGGACGCACGGCACATCCTGGAGCCGCAACTGCACGCGCTCGTCGAGCACGCAAACGCCGGACGCATCACGCCGATGGTAGACAGCACATTTGCCTTCGCCGAGGCATCCGCGGCGCATCGCCGGCTCCAGTCACGCCGGAACGTCGGAAAGGTGTTGTTGCGAGCGGTGTGACTCTGCGAATGTTACATGGCGTACTCGTCATCGGGTCGCCCTCTCAAACAGGAACGAACTCATGATCAAACGATTGTTGAGTGTGGTAATCGCCGGCACGCTGGTCGCCTGTTCGCCCCAATATGACGTGGTGATCCGCGGCGGGACGGTCTACGACGGAAGCGGATCGGAGCCGTTTGTGGGAGACGTCGCCGTCACGGGTGATTCTGTGGCCTTTGTCGGGGAGAGCGCCGCGGGACGGGCGAGAGTCGATATCGACGCCACGGGACTCGCTGTCACTCCTGGGTTCATCAACATGTTGAGTTGGGCGACCGAGTCACTGATCGAAGACGGGCGGTCGCAGAGCGATATCCGGCAAGGAGTCACGCTCGAGGTGTTCGGTGAGGGATGGTCGGAGGGTCCACTCACCGAGACGATGAGGCAACAGCTGCTCCAGCAACAGGGAGACATCGAGTTCGACATTCCATGGACGACGCTCGCCGAATATTTGGACCACCTCGTCGAGCGTGGCGTTTCAACGAACGTCGCCTCGTTTGTGGGTGCAACGACGGTTCGGATCCACGAGTTGGGGTACGAAGATCGCCCCCCAACCGCCGAAGAACTGGACCGGATGCGCGGGCTGGTGCGACAGGCCATGGAGGACGGCGCGTTGGGTCTCGGATCGTCGCTCATCTATGCGCCGGCGTTCTACGCCAGCACCGAGGAACTCATCGAGCTCGCGAAGGTGGCCGCGGAGTACGACGGCATGTACATCTCGCACATGCGAAGTGAAGGCAATCGGTTGCTCCAGGCACACGATGAGCTGATGACGATTGCGCGAGAGGCGGGCATTCGTGCGGAGAGTTACCATCTCAAGGCGGCCGGCCAGAGCAACTGGCCGAAGATGGATCAGCTCATCGAACGCGTCGAGCGGGCGCGCGCCGAAGGACTCGAGATCACCGCCGACATGTATAACTACACGGCTGGCGCGACCGGGTTGGATGCGGCGATGCCACCCTGGGTGCAGGAGGGGGGGCTCGAGCCG
>JBFIZG010000265.1:0-5348 GCA_041604955.1 Gemmatimonadales bacterium
CCCACTTTTCGCGCAGCTGGTCGAAATCGGAGGCGAGCGTAATGGGAATCGGTCGGGTGTCCGCGGCCGCGACATCATAGAGCCAGAGATCCGCGCCCAGCTGATACGCGATGCGGCCTCTCGAGAGTGACGGCTCCTTCACGTCCCACCCGCTGTGCTCCGTGTGTTGACGCACGTCGCCACCCGCTTCGTTCATCGACCAGAGGTTCATCGTGCCGTCGCGGTCGCTCACGAAATACACGCGTCTGTTCCACCACATCGGTGAATGGCTCTCACCTTCGTAGTCCCCTGTCAACTCGACAGCCTCGGCTGCGCCCGTCTCGAACTTCCACACGTCCCGCGCCGTCCCCCCGGTGTAGCGTTTCGTTACGTTGTTGTGAAACGCCGGCCGTACGAAATAGAGCGTGTTGCCACTCGCATCGTATGACGCCTCACTCGCCGTTGCCAGCGGAACGAGGGATCGCTCGCCGCTCGAAGGGTCGAGACGGACCAACATGGGTTTTGGAATCGTAGAATAGTGATTCGTCGTGTAGACGATGTCCCCGTCCGGGGTCCACGTCGTGGCTCGCGAAGTCTCGCCCTCATAGCTCCGGCGAATCGGGACTCCGCCGGACAGCGACATCGTATAGAGTTCCGCCGGTCCCTCGTATCGTGCGGTGAACGCGAGCGTTCGCCCGTCGGGTGAAATCGCCGGGTCGGATTCCTCGGCTGCATGGGTGGTGAGTCGCTGCGCGACGCCACCGTTTATGGACACCTTCCATAAGTCGCCCTCGGCCGCGAACGCCACGGTGTCACCAGCGAGCGCCGGGAAGCGATAGAATCCCAACCTGCCCTGTGTCGCCTGATCTGCCGCTTGACCAACAAGGGCGCTGGTTGCAAACGACAACGCACACAGCGAAACAAAGACGCGTAAGTTATGTCGCATGACTTTACCTCAAGAACGGTGTTGGTTACACGACGTACGGCGAGCGTACGCTTGCAGCAGCCCGCCTCCGCGCTTTCCGGGCCATCGGTAGGCTCCGCGCGGTGCGCGAAACCGACGATCCGAATGTCTCATTCGTTTTTCTTCCACTCCATGGTGAGCGGCTCTGCATCCGGTAACATCTGTAGGTCGGCCGCGGCAACTTGCCGGGCGTACGGGGTGTAGTGATCGGCCAGCACGCGGTTCAGTTCGGCAAGCGCTGCTCGAAGGCCGGCTTCCACCTGCGCCATCGTGGTGCGTTGCGCCTCCGTGGGGCTATCCCACGATGACTCGAGGGACCCGTACACGTTGTTGAGCCTGGACTGCAGCGTGTGCCGGCTCGTGAACAATCCCTGACGACCCGGCCGGTTCACGAAAGCGTCGCCTACCGACAACAGTGAATCTTTGACCGCTCGCCCGGCATCGGCGAGGCTTCCCGCGCTGCCATCGTCGTGTTCTTCGAGCCGCTCGAGCACGCGGTCGATGTTCTTGGTGACGTTTCGAATCCGTTTCACCGCCTCGGCGGCGACCTCCCGCTGCTCACCGACCCGTACGACCGCGGCGTATTTGGCGTTCCGGCCCTCGGGAGATATATCGATGCGCGGATCGGGAACGATCTCGACCGTGGTCGTAGCTTCCGCGTCTCCGTATTTCATGCGCAGGGTATAGCTGCCGGGAAGCACCTCAGGCCCCGATCGGGTGGACGTCCCTGTCGAGGTGGGCGATTCGAAGCCGTCGCGCGTGAGATCCCAGGCGATGCGATTGAGACCCGTCCGAGCGGGCCCCTCCGTCTCGCGGACCACCGTTCCCGAACCATCGGTCACTTCGATCTGGATCTTGGCCGTATCGTTCCCGGCCCGCAGCGAGTACGACAACAACGCACCGTAGGGTCGATTCTCCCCGAAGAACATCGCGTGCCCCGTCGACCGGTAGCCCACGGCCTCCGCAACTTGGTGTTGAACGACCCGAGGAGGCGGAAAGATGTGGAGGCTCGATTCCGCCAATGCGGGTGTGCGTGCCAACTCTCGAAGTGGTCGAACGTCGTCGAGGACAAACACGCCACGTCCATGGGTCCCGATCGCCAGATCATGTTCCCGTGGATGGACGATGAGCCCGCGCACGGGTACCGTAGGGACTCCGTGGGTCCATTTCGACCAGTTGGCGCCGCGGTTCAGAGTGACATACAGACCGAACTCGGTGCCGAGGTAGAGCAGATCGGGAAGAACGGGATCCTGTTCGATCACGTGCACGAATCCCGAGATGTCGTCGGTCGCGATGCTGCGCCACGTCCGCCCAAAGTCCGTCGTCTCGTACACGTATGTCGTCCAGTTGCCACGACGATGGTCGTCGAATACAACGAACGCCGCCCCGGCCTGGTACTTGGACGGCTCGATGTGGGGTACCCACGTCGTGGGAGGAACGCCCCGAATCCGCTCGACGACGTTGACCCAGGTGTCTCCGCCATCACGTGTGACGTGGACGTTGCCGTCGTCCGTTCCGGCCCAGATCACCCCTCGTGCCACCGCGCTTGGCGCGATCGTAATGATCGTCGTGTGATTTTCCGCCCCAGAGGCGTCGCGGGTCAGACCGCCACTTTCATCCGCTCGTTGTTTTTCCGGGTCGTTCGTCGTGAGGTCCGGCGAGATGATCTGCCAGGTCAGCCCGCCATCCGTACTGCGATGGACGAACTGACTCCCAAAGTAGATCGTCGTCGAGTCGAAGGGGTCGACGTTGATCGCGGCATTCCAATTGAAACGAAGCTCCACGCCGTCCGGATGAACCGGTTGGATGTCCTTCCGGACGCCGGTCACCTTGTCGAACCGCCGGAGGCGCCCCTGCTGTGACATGCTGTATCCGTAGCGCGGGTCGGCGAAATCGTTGAGTGTAGCGAAGCCGTCGCCGCTCCCGACGCGGAGCCAGTAGTAGTTTCGAATCCCACCCGCGTTCCACACCTGACTCGGGCCCAGCCAGGAACCGTTGTCCTGCAGACCGCCGTACACGTTGAACGGCAGGTCCATGTCCACGTTGATGTGATAGAACTGGGCGAGTGGCAGGTTTTCAACGAAGCGCCAGTTGTCACCCTTGTCGTACGTGATCCCCACGCCCCCGTCGTTGCCCATGATCATGAACCGGCTATCCGACGGGTGAATCCACAGCTCATGCACGTCGCCGTGGATGATGCTGCTCGGCACGATCGTGCTGAACGTCTTTCCGCCGTCTTCGGTGACCGTCGCCCGCCCATGGATGCTGTAGACGCGGTTTTCGTTCAGCGGATCCACCCGGATGTCGGCGTAGTAGAACGGGCGGGGTGCGATACCGGGCTCGTCGCTCAGCGTGCGCCACGTGCGCCCACCGTCATCGGAGCGGAGGAACGCGCTCTGTTCCGCCTCCACCAGCGCGTACACCACATTGGGCACATTCTGAGCGAACGCGAGGCCCATCCGCCCGAGATTCCCCTTGGGCAAGCCATCGGTTTCGCCAAGCCGCTTCCACGTGGCCCCACCGTCATGCGTGATGAACAGGCCGCTTCCGGGTCCTCCCGATTCGAAGAACCAAGGCCAGCGCCGATGCTCCCACATGGCGGCGATCAGTTTGTTGGGATTCGCGGGGTCCATCACGAGATCCGCCGCGCCCGTTCGCGAATTGACGAACAACACGCGCTCCCAGGTCTGGCCTCCGTCGGTGGTCTTGTAGACGCCGCGTTCCTCTCCGTCACTCCAGCTCGGGCCGAGCACTCCCAAGTAGGCGACGTCCGCGTTTGTAGGATCTAAGACGACGCGGTGAATGCGCTCCGACCGCTCGAGCCCCAGATGCGACCACGTGTGACCGCCGTCGATACTCTTGTAGATGCCGTTCCCCACGCCCGCACTGTTCCTGGGATTCCCCTCGCCGGTCCCTACCCAGACGACGTCTGGATTCGCTTGAAATACCGCCACCGCGCCGATGGACGACGTGCCCTGTTCGTCAAAGATCGGCGTCCATGTGAGACCCGCGTCTACCGACTTCCAGACGCCACCGGTGGCGGACCCGACGTAAATCGTGTTTGGGTCGTCGACGATCGCATCGATAGACGAAACCCGTCCGCTCATGCCCGCGGGACCGATACTGCGCGCCTCCATCCCACCAAGGAGTGATACATCTACTTGCGCATGGAGTGCTGGTACAGCAAGAACGAATACGGCGACAGTTGAAACGACACGCTTCATGTGGAACTCCATTGGTTCGGATCGAACAGTTTTCACCGTTTTAGGCCCATGACTGAACGGGGCGGGCATCGTCGGACCAGCACTCTGGCGCCGAGTCGTCGCCAAACGCGTTCGGGCTGTCGCGGACGATCGACCTCACGAGACTGTCGGTCATTCGGTGTTTGATGTCGGCGTCAATGATGGAATCGTGCGTGACGTTGGACGATACCCGCGGTGCGGATACGCCCGTATACGGGTCTCGCGTGCCGGCCGACCGGACGCGGCGGCCGGTCGAGAGATCGATAGGGGTCGTCCGGTCAGCGTGCGTCGGCCTACTCCAGCATCGGATGGAATTTCTCGTCGGGCGCAGGATGTAAGCCATACCGTTTGATCAGCCGGGCGCACGTATTCCACCGCAGGAGCGATGAATCATTGCCGGCGGGCCGGAGCGGCTCCGCCTTGTCATACCACTCCATCGCCTCGTGAAACCACTGAAACGCCACCTCGCTGCTTCCGGGAAAGCGCCGATTGAGAAGCGCTTTGGCGCGCCGCTCACAGATGATGCCGGCATAGTAGAGCCGATCGTATTCGCTTTCAAAACGGGGCAGCAGTTCGCGGGCTTCGTCGACCGTGGCGCCCTTGTCCCGCCCAAACTGGTCCGTGAGCGCAAGAAGCAGCATGGTGAGTGCGCGTTGGTTGGTGGGCTCCAGGTCGAGGACGTCTCGACAGATGCTCTCGGCTTCGAGCGGCTCGTTCAGAAGGCGGTATCGTTCCACCTTCTCGAGCGCGGACGCGATCCCCTCACGTGTCAACGGTTTGAGCTGATCCATCGAAGACCTCCCGAGCAGCCGCGAGGAGAAACGCCGTTCCTCGATGGTGCCGGGCTGCGTACTGTTTGTCAAGAGAGTTGCGCGCGACCGGACGACTATCGCTCTAGCCATCTCGGCTATCCGATCGTATAGTGTTCGCGTCGCCTTTCCCCGTGGGTGACCGAGCGAGCGCACGGCGCGCCGACCGGTCACTCCATGACTCGTGCCGTCGAGGTGTCTCAGTGACGACTCCGTCGAACTAATGGACACGCTGGTCTACGATATCCTGTTGGTTGGCGGAGGCGGCGCCGGGCTCCGCGCCGCCATCGCGGTGGCCGAAGCACACCCAAAGCTCCGACTCGGTCTAGTCTCAAAGGTCTACCCCATGCGCAG
>JBFIZG010000266.1:0-5313 GCA_041604955.1 Gemmatimonadales bacterium
ACTTCGGAGAGGTGCTCGTGCTTTTTCATATCGGAACACCCGTGGACCGTGTGGAAGAGATCGTGGCTGATTTGGGGGTGCAAATAAAGGCTCTCACCGACGGCGCTATTGGTCCCTTCGTTACGCTGTGTGTCCCAATTGGAGAAGAGTCGGCTTTTGTTACGTTGCTGGAAGGATATTCAGAAGTCCGGGCAACAAATCGAGCCGGTATCGGGTGTATCCCGATAGTACCACCGTGCGAGTGCTGCATTTGCGGACTCGAGTGTCCCCCAGGATTACCTCCATGTGATCCGGACTGCGAGCTTGACTCCGATTCGGACACCTTCGCGGATCGGTGCGACACATGCACCGACACCGATGATGACGGCTTCGGCGACCCCGAGTTCGATGTCAGCTTCACCGAGTGTGAGGTCGATAACTGCCCCGATGTGCCGAATCCGGATCAGACCGACCTGGATATGGATGGTGAAGGCGACGTGTGTGACGGCGGTCTGACCATTTGCCACGCCCCACCCGGCAACCCGGCCCGAGCCCACACGATCACGATCGCGACGCCCGCTTGGCCGGCGCACATGCAGCACGGCGATGTCCCCGGCGCGTGCCAGGCCCAGGAGGGACGTCGGCGAGGGCGCGACCGCCCGCCGGTCACCCCGCGAACCTCGCGCCCGGCGACGTTCCAGAAGGCCGGCCAGCAATTGGATTTCTAGAAAACGCCGACAGCGTTGCGGATCGTGGGTGATCGTGTGCCAGATGCAGAAGGTTGCGAGGAGTAGCAAGGTGGGCGATCCAAGGTGTCACGAGTGATAGAGGTGCATATGAGACAGCGAACGGTGTTTGTAGGTGGATCACACAGTCTTCTGGTTATTGGGTTTGCACTCATTGCGAGCCAGGGGACGGTCGCTCAGATCGACTACTCGCTCCCTTGCTGTACCTCTGGCTTTTTCCCAGGAGAGGTTTACGCGGTCTTCGGTCCTGAAACATCTCTTGAACAGGTGGAGGAAATCGCTGCGGAGTTTGGAGTGCAAATCACGGAGATCGGTGAACCGTTTCCGGTTGGAACTTTCTACTCATTTTGCGTTCCTCTGGGTGAAGAAACTTCCTTTGTCACGATGTTTAACTCGTTGCCAGAGGTAACATTCGCCGCCCGAAATGGAAAGTTTTGTAGCCCAGTTAACCCACCTTGTGAGTGTTGCCCGTGTGGCCTCGAGGAGTGTCCGTTTATCCCAACCTGTGAGACGGAATGTGAATTAGATGCCGACGGCGATACGTTCGCCGATTCGTGCGACACGTGCACGGATACCGATAATGACGGCTTCGGCGACCCGGAGTTCGACGTTAGTTTCACCGAGTGTGAGGTCGATAACTGCCCTGACGTGTCGAATCCCGATCAGGCCGACCTGGACATGGATGGTGGGGGCGACGTGTGTGACGGCGGCCTTACTATCTGTCACGTTCCTCCCGGCAACCCTGCGCGAGCCCATACGATCACGATCACGACGCCCGCTTGGCCGGCGCACATGCAGCACGGCGATGTCCCCGGAGCGTGCGAGGCCCGGGAGGGACGTCGGCGAGGGCGCGACCGCCCGCCGGTCAACCCGCGAACCTCCCGCCCGGCGACGTTCCAGAAGGCTGGCCAGCAATTGAATTTCTAGAAAACGCCGAAAGCGTTGCGAAGCGGCGGGGACCCGAAGGCGGCCCGTCCTATCCGGAATAGACGTATAGTTCATCGAGGACGTCCCGCCGGGACGCCGGGTCACGACGAAACGACAGTCGACACGCCGCTCCCGCCGGAGGACGTCCGTTCGGGAGGGGCACGCATGGGTCGAACCCTCGGTTGTCTGATCGCGGCCGCGCTGACCGCAGGGCTGGTCGCCGGTCCGGTCTCCGCCGACTGCGGCACCAACGCGCTGATCACGTCGATCTCGCGGGACGGCGAGAGCTTCATCTTCAACCCGGCCTTCGCCGGCCACCCCAGCTTCGCGTACTCGCCCCACGGCCGACCCTACGTCTTCAGCACCGACCCCGGGAACCCGGCGCCCGCCCCCTTGAGCCGCGCCGCGACGATCACGTTCTGGAGCCTCGGCGCGGGCGATTCGACCGTCGGCGTCGGCTCGGACAACGGCTCCTACGACCTGATCGCCGGCAACGGCTTCGAGTTCTACTCCTACACCGGGCCCGAGATCGCCGGCGGGCTCCGCTTCGGCGGCCGCCTGTTGGGCACCTGGGAAGGCGGCACGGACAACTGCGTCGGTCCCAACGCCTGCATGTGCGTGCTGTTCACCGATCGCGATGCGCGGGGGGGGCTCCTTCGCGATAGCCGGCGGCGTGGCGAACGCCAACGTCGATACGTTCATGAATCGCGCGGGCACCGATAACGGCCACGGGAACAACCTGCCGATCGAGCTGGTCGAGATACCGGAACCGGAGATCCTCTCCTTGACGAGCCTCCCGGGCGCCGGCGAGGTGGAGCTCGACATCCGGGTCGCGGCGACGGCCGCCGGCAACTACGTGCAGGACGGCTGCGCCTGCGGGCCGGTGGGGTTCAGGATCGTCCAGCAGAGCGTCCCGATGGGGGCGAAGCCCGATCCCGGTGCGCCCTGGGCCGAGTCGACGCCGGTGGGCGGCGGCTCGCAACTCCTGGCAACCCCGGGAGACACGGTTCCGGTGGAATCTCCCTGCCCGGAGGGAAACGACCTCTACCTGGCCACCCGGCTCACCTTCGACAGCGGCTTCGAAACGGACGTCGTTTCTCCGCCGACCCGGGTGCGCTGCTCGCAATGCGTGGGGATCGACGCCGACGGGGACGGATTCTGCAAGGAGGCGGGCAACGGAGTCGCCGCCGACTGCGACGACGGCGATCCCACCGTGCATCCGAACGCGGAGCAGATCTGCGACGGGCTGAACAACGATTGCGGTCATCCCACCTGGCCCGCGCTCGCGGGAACGAACGAGGTGGATCTCGACGGCGATGGGCTGAGCGAGTGCAACGGCGACTGCGACGACACGAATCCAACGATCGGAGTCGCCGCTGCGGAGGTCTGCGACGGGGTCAACAACGATTGCCACGATCCGCAGTGGCCGGCCCTTCCGGCGAGCGAGGCCGACGTCGACGGGGATGGTTGGAGCGTCTGTGGCGGCGATTGCGACGACAGCAAATCGTCGGTCTTCCCAGGTGCCCCCGAGCTGGCATGTGATGGTGTGAACAACGACTGCGGTCATCCCGAGTGGCCCCAGCTACCGGCGGAGGAGATCGACAATGATCGGGACGGCTCGTCCATCTGTGGCGGTGACTGCAACGATGGCGATCCCGGCTTGCGGCCCGGCGCGATGGAGGTCTGCAACGGGATCGACGACGACTGCGATGGCGCCATCGACGAGGGTGCCGATGGGGTCGATTCGGACGCGGACGGGATTCCGAACGGCTGCGACAACTGCACTGTTAGCCACAACCCCGGTCAATTTGACGCCGATGGCGACGGTTTGGGAGATGCGTGTGACACCTTAACGCTGAATGAGTCAGCTACCGAAGAGTATGTAGACGGGATCGGAACTTCGTACATTTTCGTGAAACTGGATCGGTACCTGGAGCAGGAATTATCCGAGAACTTCAAGCCTCTCGTGACGGGATCCGCGACCCTGGACGCAGTGATCCAAGCCAACGGGATTCATGCAATTGAGGTCGCATTCCCACGGGTTCCGCGAAACCCGCGACTTGCACGGGCAAAGACTTATCACGGGCTCGATCGTGTTTATAAGTTCTATTTTCCGCCGGGGGCCGATGTTCTGCAGCTGGTTGCTGAAATCGAGCAACTGCCAGAAGTTGAGTACGCGCATCCGGCACGGCGCGGAACTGTTTCTCTGTCTCCCGACAGTGACCCCTACTACTCAGATGGCTCCCAATGGTTCTACAACGACGCGGTTAATGACAAGGATGTCGATGGTCCTGAAGCTTGGGACATATCGACCGGAGACAACGTTGTAATCGCGGTAATCGACTCGGGCGTTCAAGCGGACCACAGGGACATCGTCGGCAAGTTCGTAACGGGAAGAGACTTTGTAGACGAGCCCAACGACAACGATCCGCAGGACGAACATGGACATGGAACGTGGGTTTCTTCAATCTTAGCTGCGAACACGGACAGCGGTGCAGGTATTGCAGGTTCGTGCTGGAATTGCCGGATCATGCCAATACGTGTCGCTGACAACATGGCACACATCGGCGACCAAGATTTTGTTGATGGAATAACTTGGGCGATCGAAGAAGAAGACGTAAGCATCATTAACTACAGCATCAGAGAAGATGACCCAACACTGTCCGTGCCAACAATCGCTGCAGCGATAGCCACGGCTAGTGACTGCGGGTTGATTCAAGTCGCTGCGGCAGGAAACCTGGACAGTGGCCTAATGGACTACCCAGCAAAGTATCCGGAAACGATTGCCGTTGGAGGCACGAACAAGAACGATTGGCGTTGGGAATCCGGCGAATCCGGTTGTGCAGCGACCAATGGCAGCAATTACGGGCCGCAACTCGACGTGGTCGCACCCGCCGTAGATATCTGGGGCGCCTGGGGCGACACGGAACCCGAAGCAAACAACTACGACACCAAGTGCGGAACAAGCGGCTCGGCACCGATCGTGACTGGTCTTGTCGGCATCATGCAATCAATCCATCCGATGATGGGGCAGGAAGAAGCTCGCTTTTTGATCAGAGCCGGAGCCGAAGATCAGGTTGGGGACACCCAAGGCGAGGATCAGATGGGGTGTGATGACTACTACGGATGCGGTCGCCTGAATATGCACCGTACTCTGCAGGCGACACTTTCCGCTGCAAGTTTTGCTGTGCACAAGGATCCGGTCAATCGCGACACTATCGTGGTGGAGTACCTTGTTGCCAACCCGATCGCCGCTTCCTACGACTTTATTCGCGGCGATGTCGCGAATATGCGTCGCGACGACACACTCCCTGGCACGGACCTCGGAGAGGTTACCTGCATCGAGAATGAATCGATGGACGCTCGCACCGAGGACCCCACAATTCCGAACGAGTACCAAGCGTTCTTTTATTTGGCTCGTTTCAATCCAGTGGTCGTGTTGGGCCGAAACGCTATGTCCGTCAAGTGGATCAAGGTCCAAGAGAACCCGGATGTCTGGGAGCCGAGAGGTGCTTATGGCGGAACCTCGATGAAGGTCTTCGAGGACCGGGTGGTTGGATCGGGGGATTGCCACCATCCATCGGCATGGGGAAATCCGGAGGGGCCATAAATGATGAAGTCAGGTGTTACGTTCCTTATCGTGGGAATGTTGTGTTTTGGG
>JBFIZG010000267.1:0-5308 GCA_041604955.1 Gemmatimonadales bacterium
GCCGTGTGCACCGTCGTCGCGCCCAACGTCGCATTGGTGGGGGCGCCCATCGTCAGGATCACGGTCTCGTCGTCTTCATCCAGCGCGTCATCGACGACCGTTACCGTCACGTCACCCGAGGCCGAGCCCGCGCTGATCACGAGCGGGCTCGCCGTCACCGTGTAGTCCGCCGGGTCCGCGGCCGTGCCGGAGAGCGTATAGGGAACGGTCACGTCTTTCCCACTGACCGCCGAGAGCGTCGCCGTCACGGTGACCGCGGCCACACTCTCGTCGTTACTTTGACTCGCCACCGACCACTCCACGGTCGGTAACGGGTCGTCATCCGTGATAGTAGTGGTCTCTTGTTGGGTGCCCGACTCAGTTCCATTGGTCACGCCGCTGATGTCGACGATAACCGTCTCATTGAACTCATCGAGCGCGTCGGCCACTGCGTCCACCGTGACCGATCCATTCAAGCTCAGCGCCGGGATGACGATTTGAGTCCCTGACCGTGTATAATCATCCGTCAGGGTGGCCGTACCGCTAAATGCCAGATCAACGGTCACCGACTGATTGAACGTTTCTGACAGCGTCGCGGTAAACGTCGCCGGGTTATCCGTACCGTCTTCCGCGAGCGTTGCCTTGTCCACGCTCAGCGTGACGGTCGGCTGTTTTTCCTTGAATACCGCACCCAGGATCAGGTGCCGGTTGGCCGAACCATTGAAGTCCACACTTGGCTGCTCGGTCCCTCCGGTCGTGATGGCCTTATAGCTCACCGCATTCGTGGAAGACGCGAGCGAGGAGTCTTTCGCTTCAGTGTATGTCGCGGTCGGGAGATAGTCGCCTGCGTTGCCTGAGAAGCCGGAAATGATGACAAACTCGCCCGCGGCGACGTTCAGAGCGCTCGAAAGCTGAATCGGGTCGACGGCAAGACCCGAATTGTCGCTCGTATCACCCGTCGGATTGTCCTGATCGACTTCCTGAAGCGTCACCGCGAAATAGTATTCCTCCAAAAACCCGAGATCCGGCTCCCCCGTCCAGGTGGGAACGAACGTATTGCCTGTTGCCGCTTGAATGCCGGCTTCGTCGAGAATCCACAATTCGATGCGGCCGCAAAAGTAGCGAGGCGTGGTGTTGAGGTTACAGATCACCACGTCTTCCACCTGAGTCATCGACTGACCACCCCAGGTCAACGACGTAAGGTCCCGATCTGGGATCGGCAGCGTTCCGTCAGGCTCGCCGTTCTCCATCCCGGCGACGAAGACGAGTAAGCGGTCGCTTCCTGCGCCCGCGGTATGCGTGAGACCGCTGGTCCAAGAGTTGGCGAGACTGACCTGCGCGACAACGGGGGTTGGTGCAAACGCTGCAACACCCAGCAAGACACCTGTGACCCAGGTCGCCCGAAGCAGCCCGACCGAAGGGAGGTAGATCTTCGTCATCATCAACTCAAGCGCCAAAGGAAATTCGCCGATACTCCAGGTAAGTCTCTCATCCTGTTCCTACCGTCGATTCATATGAGCACGTCAGCTGCGCACGCTGGTTGCCCGCGCGGAATTCACGTCCGCACAGTGCTCCAGGTTCGCATCACATGATGATTCTGCGATTCAGTGGACGTATAGTACGGTGGGCCTGAGACTTAGGCGTAGGGTGAAGCACACAGCCATACGGTGATGACTGTCACGCCGAGCAGCCTCGGCAAAAACATCGCCACAGCATCAGTGGAGGTTGCAGCCGGTGCTCGCTGCCCCACCAACAGTGTGAGCCTGCCCACACTGGCACCGTGAGCAGGCTCGAAGTTGTGACACGTTGATGGGAGGGGACACCGCACGGCCAAGACGCAGCTCAGCCGTGCGGACCTGCCAGGATCACTGCTTGGGGGACTTGGTCTCCGGCTCGGGTTGGAGGTCGGATTCCTGGAACACTGTCTCGATGCGACGCCCGACGGACGTGTAGAACTCGAACTCGACGCGTCGGTTATACGCGTGCGCGACGTTCGACTCCTCTCCTCGAATCAGCCGTGCTTCGCCTTCCGATACCACGCGCAGTTGCGAGGGGTCGACACCGCTCTCGACGAGGCGGACGTACGCGGAGTCGGCGCGCCGACGCGCGAGGGCGTAGTTGTACATGTCGCTCCCTCGCCGATCCGTATGCCCGAACATCAACACACGAAGATCCGGGTACAGCTTCACGACCTCGGCAATGCGATTCAGGATGGCAACGCTCTGGGAACTGATCGTGGCCTTGTCAAACGCGAAGTGGATGACGTTGGGTACCACGAGCGTCGAGGGCACGGGTGTTGGGACGGATTCGAGTTTCGGTGTGGCCGTCCGTCGCCTCACGCGCGGCTCGACATCCGGCACGACGTTGCAACGCTCCGCCAGTCGCCGGGCCTCATCGGCAGCGGCCTCAGCGGCGGCCAAATGATGTCGTGGATCGTTCGGGCCACACGTAAGCTCCACGTTCCCCGCCCAAACGAGCTCCACCTCCAGGCGCGCGATGGCCCCGGCGGCGCATTGGAACCCCCGATGATCCTTGAGTTCCTCGCTGAGATTCCACAGGTCCTCACGAAGCCGAATGGAGCCCGGAGGTAACAACGTCTCCGAGATCCGAGGCACTCTTCCAGACTCGAGCCGACCGATCAACCGCTTGGCTTCAGCAAACGCAGCCTCAACCACGCCCGTCCGATCGTTGACCTGATACTCTTGCCGACTCAACGCCAACCAGTGCGCTGCCTTGGATTGGTAATATGCTTGACCGCCGTTTTGGGGAGCTGGGACGCCGCCGAGTCGACTCTGCCAGCGGTCGAACTCAGCCAAATCTCGTGCGATGGCTTCGTCACTGATTCGATGTTGATACGGCGTCAACTCGCCGGCCGGCACCGGTTTGGTTGACACGCACCCCAACGCCAACCCGCCCAGGCAAGCAACTACAGCGAGTCGGCCGGAGAACCGTGCGACCTCGTTCATCTCATTCCTTTTCATTCGTCTCGCGCCCCGGCTTCACCGGACGATCCGGAGAGCCCAAGTAGATGTTCATCGAACTTCAGCCCAAAATTCAGGTACAGTCCGTGATCGGTCAGCCCACCCGTCACGAGATCCTCATCATTGAAGCCGAAGAGATTGTATCCTCCGGCGATGCGGACGTGCGGCGTCACGAGGAAACCAATTTCCGCTCCCAATCCGTACTGATGACTCGAGAACCCCTCTCCGAAGAGTGAACGGCCGATCAATCCAATATCCCATCGGGACGTCAGGTCCACCGTGTTGCGGACGGAGAAGAGGTGGGCATCTGTTGTGGTCTCGAGATCCCCCGAAGCGTCACGGGCAACTTTGCTCGCCCATTGACCTCGAATCGCCCACACCCGAGACGCTTGGTGATGACCGTGTAACGACAGGATGTGCGTCTCGCGCCGATGTTCCGGGGCGAGCCCGCTCTCGTCCTTCTCGTACTTGTGCTCGTAACGCATCAATGCATTCCAACGATTCCAATCCGTCTCACGCCATGCGAACCCGAGCTGTGTGCGCTCGTAGATCCGGTCGTCGAAGAACACGCTGACGGTACTCCGCCCTAGCATCGACCAATCGCGGCTCAGCTTGCGCGCGAACCCAACGCTTCCAAAGAGCTGCTCTCCAGTCTGGCTCGTCCTGAATTCCGCGCGTACCGTACCTCGCCAGAGGGGATTCCGCGTGTACTCGATCCCAACGCCCAGCGCCGTCGCGTCACTCGTCCCGGTTCCTTTGATGGGATTCACGCGCTCGAAGGACGCGTCGAGCTGCAAGCCATCCTCCAACAACCACCGACTCCGCAGGCCGATTGCGGCCTGGGCTTCCCGTCCGCTGATCGCATCTCTCATGCGGTACTCGGAGAACACGAACGCGTCCTTCAGGTATTCAGCTGTCAGACCAAACACCGTCGAGTGTTGCTGCTGGTCGGGGTTCAAACCATAGGGACCGGCGAACGACGAGATGAATTCATGCTGTGCGTATGCCCGGGCCCGTTCGGCAATCCGGTAGTCACCGCCGACCACGGCGCGTCGTTGATCACCGCGCACGATGTCTTGTTCGTACTCGCCAAACACAGATCCATTGGATGAAACGTCACCGGTGACTCGTACCCGTACCGCGTTGGTTTCGTTGGGGGTTGCTCCCGCGGTCGCGTTGCTGGCAGGAATGGCGGATTCTTCCGCTCGACGGAAACCGACTTCCGCGCGAACGTCATCCAGCACTTCACGCTCGACGCCGATCTGCACCCCGTAGCGGGACCCATCGGTTCGCCGATCTTTTGTGCGCAGGGCTTCGCCAAGGAGCCTGGTCTTCTCATCGATCGCCGCACGACCTCGGAATCCGAGTTCGACGCGTCCGCGCCCGACTCCGGCCGATGGGTTGTGGAACGTGCTGTCCGTCCAGGTCCCGTACGCTCGGAACGCGACTGCGTTCGATCGGTGACGGAGTTCGACCCGTTGCGCATCCCCACTTGAAGCGCCGGCACTGTCCGTTCTGGCAAATTCGCCCACGAGGAACGTGCCATCGCTAATCTTCACGCTCCCATTGGCGCTCATAATTTCATGCGTGCCGAGCGGTGCCTCGTCCCTCACGAACGATGCGCCGACTTCGATTCGCTCCGTTGGTTTCACCTGCCCGTTGGCGCCGTAGGTCCAGAACTCTTCTCCACCACCTTCGATCTCGTACGCCACTCGGATGGACACTGGGTTCAAGTTCGCGTCAACGCTCGGGATCGGCCGTTTGAAGATGAGTCGGCCCGAGAACGGTTCGATCGAGTAATCCACGTAGCGAGTCATGGCCTCGATCTGGAGAATCAGGCTTGGCTGGTTTCGATCGCGCGTTAGAATCTCGACGCGCTCGCTGTTGAGCAAACCATCGGACTGACTCAGCGTGTACGGGCCGGAGACACCCTCGCCCGGGAACTCGTCCACCACCTGCGCCGACCGGCCACGCGTCACGAAGGCGTCGGCCGTGCCGCGATCCGATTCATAGTGATGCCGGAGCCCGTTCAAGCTGCGATTGAATGAGCCGAGCCGTCGAGCATCGCTCGAACGGGGAGTCAGATAGTCCCCGAACATCAGATACGTACCGTTCCTGTCGATCCTGGCGTAGAATCGATTGCGTGACTGTGCGTCAAAGGCCTTATGTGACGCATCGCCGTAAATTGGGTACAACTCTTCGGGCCGGATGTCACGGAAGAGGCGTGCTCGCTCGTCTTCCTCCGAGTCAATTCGCACGGTGAAGAGGTAGTCCCCCCGGAACGACCCCCGGGCGAACAACGCAGCTCTTCCGGCGGCAGTGTATCGACCGTCGTCGCTGTCCACGGA
>JBFIZG010000268.1:0-5303 GCA_041604955.1 Gemmatimonadales bacterium
ACGAGGTCCTGAATTTTTCGGTTGCAGGGTATCGTATCACCCAGCTCATGGAACTCGCCGTCGAGCGAGTGCCGCGGTTTGACCCGGACGTCGTTATTTTCGTCGTGAATCGTCTCGCCATCGATGACAACTGGAGCAAGCACCTAGTGACGCTGGTCCGGCAGGGTGAAGACCTCAAGTACGATTTCTTGCGTGAAATCGCGGAGAAGGCCCGGCTGCGTCGTTCCGACAGCCCGGCGAAACTGATGTCGAAGCTCGCACCGTACCGTGCCGAAGTCATTGCCGGAACCATTGCCACGGCCAAGGCGGCGGCGGAGGCTCATGGCGCCACACTCGTGCTGCTGCAGCTTCCAGCCACCGGCGCCTCCCGAAGCCTGAACCTCGCGTTACCGGAGATCGTGCGACAGCTTCCCGACGCCGAATCAATCCCCGTGATCGACGCGCTCGACGCCTTTGCCGGCGCGCGGCCTGACGATCTCTGGATCGCCACGTGGGATCATCATCCAAACGCGATGGGGCACGAGCTGCTCGTCGATCGTATCTTCGCCGAACTCGAGTCCAATGCCCCCGCAATCCTTCGCTGTACCCCGGGGGCAACCGGCGACTAGACGAACGGCTATTACATTAGAACGGAGCAACGGAGAGAGAACGACATGCCTGACATCCAGCGTCACCTCCGGGATTACATACTCGCGGAGTTCCTACCGGGGGAGTCACCTGAGAACCTCGGGAACGACATGCCGCTTCGCACGAGCGGTATCCTCGACTCGATCAAGCTCCTCCAGTTGATCACGCATATCGAAGAGGAGTACGGCGTGACGTTCGAAGCGCACGAAGCCGGCAACGTCGCCGTGTTCGATACGATTCAGTCCATTACCAACTTGGTCGAGCAGAAACTCGCGAGCTAGGACGATGTCGGGCTACGTCTCCCTGGGACACTACCTCGGCGCCAGCGCGAGCCGCTACCCGACGAGACAGGCCCTCGTCGATTCGACGGGCCAAAGCGTCACGTACCGGGAATTGGATGAGCGCGCCAATCGCATCGCCAACTTCTTGGTGGCGAACGGCGTGAGTCCCGGCGACCGTGTCGGCATCTGTCTTCCCAAGGGCATCGATTCCGTCGCCACGATCTTCGGCGTGCTCAAGGCCGGCGCCGCCTATGTCCCGACCGACTACACCGCTCCGGCCGAGCGGAACCGCTATATCTTTGACAACTGCGCCGTTGCCGCAGCCGTCGTCGATCGCCGTGCGCTGGCCATCTTCGATGCCGCCGCGGGGGCAGGTGCGGCCCCGTCTTTACCCAGAGTGGTCGTGGTGCACGGGGAACGGACCGCGTCGGACGACCGTGATGCGCCAGGGCTCTTCGATGCCGCCGTCGTGGACGACCAGCCCAGTGAGTTTTCGTGTTTCGACGCCCGTCCCAACGATCTTGCCTACATTCTGTATACGTCGGGGTCGACCGGCCTCCCCAAGGGGGTCATGCTCACGCACGACAATGCGACCAGCTTTGTCGATTGGTGCAGCGACACGTTCCGGCCAACGCCGGACGACCGCTTCACGAGCCACGCGCCGTTTCATTTCGATCTCTCCATTCTGGATCTCTACACGCCGATCAAGCACGGGGCGACGCTCTATGTTATTTCAGAGGAACTGGGAAAGTCGCCTGTCGCACTGGGCGAGTTCATCGAGCACAACGGCATTACCTGTTGGTACTCCGTGCCGTCGATACTCACACTCATGGCGCAGTACGGCAAACTCGACCGTGTCAACGCGTCCACGCTTCGCGTCGTGAACTTTGCGGGCGAGGTGTTCCCCGTCAAACACCTGCGGGCGCTTCGAACGCTCTGGCCGCACCCCACGTTCTACAACCTCTACGGACCGACTGAAACCAACGTCTGCACCTACTTCGAGATCCCTGCCCGGATTCCCGACGACCGAACCACACCCTACCCCATCGGAAAACCGTGCTCTCATTGTGAGGCACTCGTGTTGAACGACCGTCTCGAGCCCGTCGCGCGAGAGGAAGAGGGTCTTCTCTACATTGCCGGCCGATCGGTGCTCCAGGGGTATTGGGCCAATCAAGAACGAACGGACGAGGCCATCCTCAACCGTGACGGCAAGCGGTATTACAATACCGGCGATGTCGTCCGCCTGGACGCCAACGGAGACTTCGAGTTCCTAGGCCGTTACGACCGTATGGTGAAGCGTCATGGGTACCGGATCGAGCTGGGCGAGATCGAGGCCGCGCTCTACAAGCATCCCGACGTCGCGGAGGCCGCCGCCATCAGCTTTGCCAACGACAATGGCGGCACGGTAGTGATCAAAGCGGTCATCGCGAGCAAGTCCGGAACTCCGCTAGGGATCATCGCGCTCAAGTCACACTGCGCCGCGCATCTGCCGGCGTATATGATTCCCGACACCTTTGCGTTTTCGGAGTCCCTGCCACTGACATCCACCGGCAAGGTAGACTACCAGTCGCTGTTACGAACCTACGCGGCGGCGTGACCGCGCTGCGGCCGCCACGACCCAGCCTTCCCGCGCCTCGGTGGTCGTGAAGCCATGACAGCCGTCGAGATGCTCAACAAGAACCCCATCTTCGTGGTCGCCTTCGCCCGCGGCGGATCCAACATCCTCTTCAATTTTTTGATCAGTCATCCCGACGTCTGCACGCCTCGCGGTGAAATCCAACAAGTATTCAAGGGCATGGGCGGGGAAGGGTTGCGTACCCGGCTCGCGAAACGCCTGCGCTACGTTCCCATGATGCTCCTCGAGCGCTCGGACATCTTCGCGGTCGACAATTGGCAGGCACGCACCCCGTTCACACCCACGACGCAGCGCCGGATCGATCGGATCTTGTTCCACGACAAGATCAAAGCTCGGGCGCCGGGTCAGAACCTCTTCAAGACCGAGGGCGAACGTTACTCCAAAGAGGAGATTGCCGGCTCGCGTCTGCTGTGCAAGAACCTGAACGGCTTGATCTTCCTCTCTCGAGAATTCCACCGCATGTATCCCGACGCGGTGTTCATCGCGCTCGTGCGAAATGGCCTGGCGGTGTGTGAGGGCCACATGCGGCGCGGC
Organism: Gemmatimonadales bacterium; assembly: GCA_041604955.1. Taxonomy (GTDB): domain Bacteria; phylum Gemmatimonadota; class Gemmatimonadetes; order Gemmatimonadales; family GWC2-71-9; genus JBFHWR01. The sequence continues at coordinate 3,079 of JBFIZG010000268.1, forward strand.
TACGACCTGACGAAGATCGCGGAGTCGTACGAGCGAGCCTGCCAGCAGATGATTCAGGACGCGGAGGAGCTACCCCGCTACCACTTGCTCCGTTATGAAGACATCATCGACGCGCCGACGGCGAGTTTCCACCGCATCATCGAGCTCGCCGGTCTCGATGCCGACAAGGTTCCAAAAGTGAGGATGGAGACGAAACAGGTGATCGACGCCGGGGGCGAACACGTGTATGTACACGGAACGGACCAGAAGCAGGTTGTGTGGTACGACGTCGATGAACTCGCCACGCATCTTCGCACCGATGCGAACGCCAATCAGATCAACCGGCTCACCGATGAGCAGCGGACGACCATCACCGGCATCTGCCGATCCTCACTCGAACACTTCTCCTATCTCTGACCTCGGCACCGAGTCCGTCGTCGTCCCCCGCCGCTGCACGCGCGACCCGATCGACGTCGACGATTGACAGGGCGGCAGCCGATCTGCGACGTTTGGTCCGGTCGGGAATGCCGTCCGCTCGACCGTTGCCCGACTACCGCACGAGTCATCTCGAGCGATCGTAATCTCATCGGTATCATCCCGCACCGAGGCGACCGCCGCCGAGGGAGCAGGCACAGATGGCAGCTAGCGCAACATCGGAGGTTCGCTGGGGGATCATCGGCTGCGGTGCGGTCACCGAGGTCAAGAGTGGCCCGGCGTTTCGCAAGGTCGAGGGATCTGACCTCGTTGCCGTGATGCGCCGGGACGGCGCGAAGGCCGAAGACTACGCGCGCCGGCACGAGGTGGCCCGGTGGTACGACAATGCCGCGGATCTGATCGCGGATCCGAACGTCACCGCAATCTACGTCGCGACACCACCGAGTTCTCATGCCGAACATACGATCGCCGCGGCGCGCGCGGGGAAACCGGTGTACGTGGAGAAGCCGATGGCGGATCGGTATGACCGGTGCGTAGAGATGATCGATGCCTGCGACGCCGCCCACGTCCCGCTGTTCGTCGCCTACTACCGCCGCTCCCTACCCGCCTTCATCGAGATTCGCGACCTCGTCCGCTCGGGCGCAATCGGTGAACCCCGCTTCGTGAGCGTCACGCTGTGCCAGACGCCGCAGAAGACGGCGAATCCGTCTACCCTGCCCTGGCGAGTCGATCCGGAGATCTCGGGTGGCGGATATTTTTACGATCTCGCGTCGCACCAGCTCGATTTTCTGGATTATCTGTTCGGCCCGGTTGTGAAGGTTGCCGGACATGCCGCAAACCAGGCCGGGTGGTACGCAGCGGAAGATATCGTGTCTGCGAGCTTCACCTTCGAGTCTGGGGTGCTCGGCAACGGGCTCTGGTGCTTTACGTTGCCTCAACGGATGAGCGTTGACCGGACGGAGATCGTTGGAACGGCCGGCTCGCTGGTCTACAGCACGTTTGGGCACACCCCGATCCGGCTCCACACCGAGAGGGGTGCTGAAGACATCGTCGTTGAGAAACCTCCGCACGTCGAGCAGCCGCTCATCGAAACCGTGGTGGCCGAGCTGCGCGGACACGGACAGTGCCCGAGCACCGGGAGATCTGGGGCGCGAACGAGCTGGGTGATGGATCAGATCACGGCACACTGGCGGGGCACGACTGGCGCTCGCCGCTGATCGCGGCTGCTCCGTACTTCCGGATTTTCTGCACGCTGTATTCCTGTACTCTCGTACTTGGGTACTCTTGCACTCGTGTACTCCGTAGTCCGACGTCCCAGGCCGGTGGCGAGGCCTTCTGCTCAGCCGTCGCCGACTCCCACGGGAGCCTGTAAGACACCTGGTGCCGACACCGGTGGACTTGGTAAGTTCCTCGGCCCAGTTGCCTGGACCTCGTATCGGACGTAATGAAAAACAAAAAACCGGTGTTCATCGTCGGTCTTGAGCGAAGCGGCACCAACATCGTGCTCAATTTGCTTCGGAGCCATCCGGAACTGTGCAGCCCCCGCGGAGAAACCCATGAGGTGTTCATGGGAAAGAGCGACGAGGCTCTTGAGGTCCGGCTGGCAAAGCTCATGCGGTACATCCCAATCGTGATGACGGAGCGACGGAACGTCTTGTCACCCGGAGTCTGGAGGGAACGCGCTCCCTTTCGACCGAACACACAACGCCGTATCGACAGCATCCTGTACGACGAGAAGTTTCGGGCGCGTGATTCGAGCCAAAACCGGTTCAAGTCGGAGGGCGTGGAATATACCCACGAGGAGATCGCCC
>JBFIZG010000269.1:0-5296 GCA_041604955.1 Gemmatimonadales bacterium
ATCACGCTGGTCACCGTGGAAGCGAGCGACGGGAACCTGGGATGGGGCGAGTGCGTGGCGGGCGAGTATCCCAACTACTCGAGTGAAACTGTGCATTCGGCGTGGCCTGCGATCCGCGAATGGGTGGCGCCCCGGCTACTCCGCAAGCCTCTAGCATCGGCCGGCGATCTGCACGCAAGACTCCAGGAAAGCTTTCGCGGAAACCGGATGGCCAAGGCGGCGGTGGAAATGGCGTGTTGGGATCTCGAGGCACGGCTCGAGGGCGAGTCACTTTCGCGACGTCTTGGCGGAGTGCGCAGCGAAATCGAGACCGGTATTTCCCTCGGGATTCAGTCCAACGCCGCGGTGTTGGTGCAGAAGGCGGTTGCGGCAGTCGAACAGGGATACCGCCGCGTCAAGCTAAAGATCGGACCCGGGACAGACTTGAAGTTTGTCCGCGCGGTCCGTGAAGCGGTCGGTCCGAAGGTCCAGCTCTCGGTGGACGCCAACGCGGCATATAGTCTGGACGATGTCGAACCCCTCGTGCAGCTCGATCGGTACGGATTGGCCATGATCGAACAACCGCTGGCAGCCGGCGACCTGACACGGCACGCGAAGCTCCAATGCATGCTCGCCACGCCGATCTGTCTCGACGAGTCGATCACGAGTGTGGACGACGCTCAGGACATGGCCGCGCTCGGCAGTGGGAGAATCGTGAACATCAAGCCCGGTCGTGTTGGTGGACATCGCAGCGCCCTCGCCATCCACGATTTTTGCCGCAGCGCCGGTATGCCCGTTTGGTGTGGTGGCATGCTCGAGAGCGGCGTGGGTCGCGGGCACAACGTCGCGCTCGCTTCCCTTCCCAACTTCTCCCTTCCTGGCGACGTCAGCCCCAGTGCGCGGTATTGGGAACGAGACATCGTTGATCCGGAGTGGGTGATGAACGATGGACTCGTCACCGTGCCGCTCGATCGTCCCGGCATCGGTGTGACTGTCGACATCGGCCGCGTCGACGACTTGACGATTCGCCAGGAGACGATCGACCCATGACGCTGTCCAAAACGGGCGCGTGTCCGCCGGACGTTCGGCAGATCCTCGTCGACCTCCGACATGATTTGCACCGGCACCCTGAACTGTCGTTTCAAGAAACCCGAACGCAGACGGCCCTCCGGGAGGCCCTGGCCCCGCTTTCGCCCGTCTCCCTCGAATCGGTCGCCGGTACCGGATTGGTAGCCCGTTTCGCCGGGCGCGACTCCAACAGACCGTGCGTCGCGATAAGAGGCGACATCGACGCCCTGCCGATCCAGGAGGAGACGGGTGCAGCATTTGCATCGGTGCATGATGGTGTGATGCATGCCTGCGGCCACGATGTGCACGCTTCGTGGGCCGTCGGAGCAGCCTATCTTCTGAGCGTCGATCCCGCGGATGGCGACGTCGTGCTCCTGCTCCAGCCCGGTGAGGAATCAGGCCAGGGAGCCGAGCTGTTGATTCGCGAGGGAGTGTTAGAAGACGTGCACGCCATCTTCGGCGCGCATGTCGACTGCCGGCTCGAGGTGGGGCGCGTGGTGGCGCAGGCGGGCCCTCTCGCGGCTTCGGCGGACATGTTCGACATTGTGATCACGGGTCGGGGATCCCACGCTGCCCGGCCGCACGAAGGCGCCGACGCAATAGTCGCGGGGGCGGCGATCGTTTCCGCGGTACAAACCATCGTGAGCCGGCGCCTGCCACCCGGAACACCCGCCGTCGTGACGATCGGGAGCTTCCGTTCCGGCACTGCGGCCAACATCATCCCGGAGACCGCGCACCTCACGGGGACCCTCCGCGCCCTCAGCCCCGAGGTCCGAGAGCGACTCTCGACGGGAGTGGAACAGGTCGCGCGTGACGTTGCCGCGGCGCACGGCGTCCGTGCAGCCGTCTCCATTCATCCCGGCACCCCGCCCCTGATCAACGACGCCGAGGCTGCGGAGTGGTCCCGCGACGCCGTGCGGAGCGTGTTGGGAGACGACGCACTCGTCCCGTTGCCGGAAGTCAATCTCGCCGGCGAGGATTTCGCCTGCTACTTGGAACGCATCAAGGGATGCTTCTTGCGGATCGGGGCGCGGGCGCCGGGCCGCGATGCCGTTCCTGCGCACAGCTCCCGGTTCCTCCCCGACGACGAGGCGATCTGCGTGGGTGCGGCCGTGTTAGCGGAGACAGCCCGGCGGGCGTCGGCCGCGATTACCCTGTAGCCGCGGCCGTCCGTGCAGAGGGACTCGGCGCGCCGCGCCCGGGTGGAGCGCCCACGACGGGAGCGCCACACCCGATCGGTGCGGGCCGAATCACCGGCGTCATCTCGACCCACCTCCTACGGCACGCGTCGACGGACTGAACAGGCCTCCACCCAGGATGCTCTCGTCGAACTTGACACCGAGATGGATGTAGAACCCGTGATCCGTCAAGGTGCCGCCGACAAGATCCTCGTCCCGGAATCCGAAGACATTGTAGCCGCCGGCCAAGCGCACGTTACCGGCGACAATGAGTCCAAGTTCGGCACCCAAGCCGTACTGGCTGCTCTCTCCGTTCCCACTGAACAGCGAGCGAGCATTCAAGCCGAAGTCCAACCACGACGTGAGGTCGGTGGTGCTGCGTAGCGCAATCAGGTGCGCATCAGTCTTCGCTTCGAGCCCGTTGCTCTCGTCACGCACGACTTTGCTCGCGCCCTGTCCTTCGAGCGTCCAGCTGTTTGAGAGCTTCCGGCTTGCATGGAGCGACAGGATATGTACCTCGCGTCTCGTCCGTGGCCCGGGACCGCTCTCGTCCCGCTCGAACTTGTGCTCGTACCGCATCAGGGCGTTCCACTCTTTCCGTTCCACCTGACGCCAGGCGAATCCAAGCTGAGAACGCTCGTAGAGACGTCGCTTGAAGAACACGCTGACGGCGCTCCGACCCAGGACCGACCAGTCCCGTCCGAGCTTCTTGGCAAGCCCAACGGTTCCAAACACTTCTTCGCCCGGACCGCTCGTCCGGAACTCGATGCGCGCGGTACTTCGGAACGCCGGCCCTCTCGTGTACTCGATTCCGACGCCGACGGCTGCCGCATCGTTCTCACCCGTGCCCTTGATCGGTTTCACGCGCTCGAGGGAAGCATCCAATCGCAGGCCTTCGCTCAAGGTCCAACGGTTGCGCACGCCGATGGCAGCCTGCCCTTCACGCCCGCTTATGGCATCACGCACCCGGTACTCGCTGAACACGTGACCGTTCTCCAGATAGTCACCGGTCAAGCCGAGGACCGTTGAATGCAGGGACTGGTCCGTGTTCAGCGCGAACGGTCCGGCAAACGAGGAGATGAACTCGTGTTTGGCGTACAGCCGCAGCCGCTTCAGGACGCGGACGTCCGCACCCACGGCGGCTCGCCGTTGCGTCGCCTCCAGCACGTCCTGCTCGTACTCACCAAAGATCGTTCCGCGCGGGCCGACCTTTCCGGTCAGCCGCACCCGGAGCGCGTTGGTCTCGTTCGGCGTCGTTCCGGCTGTCTTCTCGCTGGCAGGGGTCCGGGTCTCTTCACTTCGCCGGAAACCAAGCTCCCAACGGAAGCGTTCACCGACGTCTTGTTCGAATCCGACCGAGACGCCCTGCCGCCGGCCGCCGACCAGCCGGTCTTCGATGCGGAGCGCCTCCGCCAACACCCGACGATTCGCATCAAGCCCAATTCTGCCCCGCGCTCCGACAGAGAGTCGGCCACCGGTGACTCCGGAGGACGGGTTATAGAACCCATCGCCAGTCCAGAGACCGAACGCCCGGAAATCCACGTGTGACGACCGGTGGCGGAGTTCACCGCGAACCGCCTCGCCGTGCGAACCGGCGCTGTCGGTGGCGACCAGTTCACCGATGACAAACGTATTCTCCGCGACCTGGACCGTCGTGTTTCCACTCAGGATCTCGTGCGATCCAAACGGATTCTCATCCCGGACGACCGATCCACCGATCTCCAGACCCGCCGCGGGGGAGAACTGACCGTTGACACCATAGATCCAGAATTCGTCACCACCCGTCTCGGTTTCATACGAGACCCTGATGGAGACCGGGTTCAGGTTCTCATCCACACTCGGAATCGGATGCCGGAACACGAGACGCCCCGTAAACGGCTCGATCGTGTAATCGGCGAAGCGCGATTGTGGCTCGATCGCCAGTATCACGGTCGGGTCGTTCCGGTCACGAGTGAGCAACTCGACTCGCTCGCTGTTGATGATGCCCTCGGGTCGCGTCAGCGCATACGGTCCGGACACACCCTGTCCCGGGAACTCGTCCACCACCATCCCAAACCGGCCCCGCGTGGCGAAGGCATCCACCTGCGCCCACCGGGTTTCCAAGTGGTGGCGCGCGCCGTTCAGGCTGCGATTGAACGCGCCGAGCGTGCGAGCTTCGGTGACTTGCGGAGTCAGGTAGTCGCCGTACATCACGTACGAGCGATCCTTGTCGATTCGCCCGAAGAACCGATTGCGCGATTGTGCGTCGAAGTCCTTGAGTGAAGCGTCACCATAAATCGGATAGAGTTCGTCAGGTCGGATGTCTCTGAAGAGCCGTGCCCGCTCATCTTCTTCCGACTCGAGCCGCACCGTCACGAGATAATCGTCCGCCACCGTGCCCTTGAGGAACAGGACGCCTCGCCCAGCAACACGATGTCGACCGTCATCACTGTCGATCGCGAAATCACGGAGCTCGTCTTCGAACCTGTTTCGGACCGGGAACAGCGAATTCGCATCCTTGGTCCAGAAGTCCCAGCGACCCTCGAGCAGACCGGTGATCAACAGCGGACGAGGCGCGGGCTCGAACATCATGGTTGTTTGGTTGCTCAGGTCTGCAACTGTAACGCGAATCTCGCTCCGACCCTCGCGATCACCCACCTGGGCCGGCGCTCGAAGCATGAGCTGCCGTTCACCGCTCGTGATGACGGTTTGCACGCCGGGATCCTCGGGATCCATGTCCTCGACCTGCCACTGCCCCAGGGTGACTTCCAGCGTCATCGTCGTCGTTGTCGGCACGAGCACGCCGTCTCCGTCGCGCACGCGAATACGCACCGGCACCAGCGTATTGCCGTCGGCAGGCACCGTCACGCGCGGCACGGCGATTTCAATCGTACCGGTCCGCCTGATGCCAAGGACGCCAGTCGAGTCCGGCCCGGGTCGCTCCGGCAATCTCGAGTTGTTGTAGGTCAACGTCCGGTTTGGCAGCACGGATCTAAAGACGGAGCGCTCCGTCCGCGACGCTTCCGGCACGAGGAGGCTGTCCACGTTTCCACCAGCAATCACTCGTCCGTCCGCTGCGCGGAGCGTGTCGA
>JBFIZG010000270.1:0-5214 GCA_041604955.1 Gemmatimonadales bacterium
CGTCTTCCGATACGTTGATAAGTCCATCGTCGCTTCCCGTGTACAACACGCCTTCTGCCAGCGGCGACTCGGAGATCGCGGTGATGGTCGCGTATTTGGACATGGCACCGGTGTGATACAGCGCGTCCACGCTCCAGACGCGGCCCATCATTTCGAGTTCGTAACGGTTGGTGTTCGTCGTCAGGTCGCCGCTTATCGGCGTCCACGAGTTACCGCGGTCGTCGCTCCGCCACAGGCGTTGCGATGCGAAGTAGAGCCGAGTGGACGCGTGCGGACTCACGAGGATCGGGGCGTTCCACGTCCAGCGTTCCGGTTCGTCGCCCGATGCGGGTTGCGGCTGGATGTCGAGCGCCTCTTCGCTCCGTCGATCGTATCGGTACAGGTTCCCTTGTTGAGTCTCGATGTAGAAGGTATGCGGATCCGTCGGATCGAACGCGACGTCGGCGCCATCGGCACCCATCGGCACGTACCAATCGCGGTTCCGCACTCCTTCGATGTTCGTCGTGCGGGACGGGCCAAACAGCGTTCCCAGATCCTGTGCGCCGCCGAGGATGTTGTAGAACGGTTCGCTGTTGTCGAGGGCGCCGAAGTAGAACTGCGAGATCGGGAGGTTCCCGAAGTGCCGGTACGTCACGCCGTCGTCGAACGTCTCGTACAGCCCGGCGTCCGTTCCCACCAGGGCGTGATTCGGATCGTCGGGATCGATCCACATCGCATGATTGTCGCTGTGCTTCTCCCGTCCGGTGCCCAGGTTCTCAAAGGTGGCGCCGCCGTCCCGTGTCACTTGGATGAACACGTCCATCTGGTACACGACGTGCTCGTTTGTCGGTGACGCTTCGATCTCCTGGTAGTAGTGCTCGCCAGTGCCGCCCGAAACGTAGGAATTCCGTCGTTCCCAGCTCTCGCCCCGATCGAGCGACCTGTAGAACCCGCGCTCGTCGTCATGGGCTTCGATGGTCGCGTACACGAGATCGGGGTTTGCAGGCGTGACGGCGAGTCCGATCTTACCCATGTCGCCGCTTGGGAGCCCGCGCGTGATTCGTCGCCACGTGTCACCGCCGTCGGTCGACTTGTAGATACCTGACTCCGGTCCGCCCGCGAGAAACGACCAGATGTGTCGACGACGTTGATACGCCGCCGCGTAGATCACGTCGGGATTGGTCGGGTGGAACTCGATGTCGGTGACACCCGTGTTCTCGTCGATGTTCAACACGTGTTGCCATGTTTCGCCCCCATCGGACGATTTGAACAATCCGCGGTCGCCACCCGAGGACCAGAGCGGACCCTCAGCCGCGACGAGAATCACGTCACCGTCTCGCGGGTGGATCAAGATCTTCCCGATGTGCTCGGACCGGTCGAGGCCCATCTGCTCCCACGACTCGCCCCCGTTTCGGCTGCGATACACGCCGTCACCCCACGCGACGTGTCGCCCGCTCACGTTCTCGCCCGTGCCCACCCACACGACGTCGGGGTTGTTAAGGTCGAGTGCCACGTCGCCGATCGAATACGATGGTTGATCATCGAAGATGGGAGTCCACGTCGTACCCGCGTTGGTCGTCTTCCAGAGGTTGCCGGATCCCACCGCTATGTACCAGGTGGACCGCTTGGTCGGATGGACGGCGATGTCGGCAATCCGCCCCCCCATGACGGCGGGTCCGATGGAACGAAGCTCGAGCGCGTTTACAATGCCCGAGAGCTGTTCCGGCGTCTGGGCCGGCAGGGAAGCGGTGGCGAGAAGGCTCACAGTGGCGGAGAAAGTGACGGCAAAGGGAGTGCGCGCGTGCATCGGCATACATCCATCTAGGGGTATTGGAGGCTCTGGCGTGCTGAAAGACTGCATCCGGGAGGCGGGCGCCGTCAAACGCGCTCGCGGGTCGTGCACGGCTTTGGTCCCGAGCGGGGAATTCGGTGCCCGTTGCCGGGGGCGTATGGCGTCCGCTTGCGGGCACGCGGGAACTTGAGTGGGGTGGTTGCGATAATGTTCGTGACTGTCTTGACAGCGCGGGTACGCACCTGCACAATCGGGTGCGTTGGCGGGATCGCCCCCCAACCCGCCGATGACCCAGTCGCGATGCTTTACGACTATGTGCGCGTGCGCCGAGTCTCTAGCACGACTCCTGGGCCACCGACGGAGCACGCACGCGGATGCGAACCGGCGGCCCTCGTCGCGTTCCCGCCCCACGCCCATCCGCGCCACGTCGGCGACGTCGGAGGCATCCATGTCAGACCAAGGCAGCGCTTCGTACAAGACGCCATTTCTCATTGTTGGCGGGCTGATCCTGTTGTGGGGGATCTTGGGCCTGTTCGACCTGCGGAATGTGCCTTATTCGGGCTACCAGACCGGTCCCGACAACAGTGTGACGCGTGTTTATCCGGGAAGCCCCGCCGACCAAGCTGACATAATGGTCGGTGACATCGTCGAAAGCAGCGGTGGGATCGCCATCGAAGACAGCCGAGCGCTCGCTAGACGTCCTCGGGCCGAAATCGGTGAATCTCGAACCTTGGTAGTAGTGCGCGACGGTGAGACGCTCAACCTCGATTTCGTTTTCAGCAATCAGCCCGCACGAAACGTGGCCCTCACGATTGCCGGTGCCCTCATCGGTGCGTGCTTTGTCATCTTCGGGCTCCTGGCGTATTCGAACGCTCGAAACAGGAGTACCACCCTGCTGGCGCTCTTGGGGCTCGCGTTCGGGCTTACGATCGGCGGCCCGTACATTGCGTCGTACGGTCTTCGGACAGCCGTGGGGTTCATCATCCTGGCCGGCATCGTGCTCGGCTTTGCCTTGCTGCTCCATTTCATGCTGGAATTCCCAAAGCGCAAGCAGTGGCTCGAAAAGCCGACGGCGACCAAGATCCTCTATGCACCTGCTGCACTCATCGCGCTCATGTTCTTCTATTTGATCGTCTTCCAGCCCGCCGGAACCAGCGGGCTGAACACGGTTGTCAACATACTCGTTGGCCTGTTTATCGTAGGCTATTTTGGTCTGTCTGTGATCGCCATGATCGGCACGTACCGGAAGGCGACAGCCGAAGAACGGAGTACGACGGGCCTGAACTTCATGCTCGTGGGTGTCGTGTTGGGTCTGTTGCCGCTCATTCTCTCAGCGGTCGTCGGTGTCGTCGCCCCGTCGGTTGTTCTCCCAGGGGTTGATTTCTATTTCTTGACGCTCGTGCTGATCCCGATCGCCCTTGCGATGGCAACGATGAAGCAGGCGAACGCGCCTGCCGGAGCTTGATTGGTTGAACGCTCGATCCCGGCTCGCGAGCCGGGATCGAGTTCGGTTGTCGGCGGCTGTCGCCAACGCTACGGGATCGAAAGCGTGTTGTGCAAGGGCGGGGACAACGTTCGTGCTCGTACCGCGGCGGCCGTTGTCTTCCATGGCCGGGGCGAAGGCGAGTTAATCGCGGTGGAGAATCTGTTTGAAGAGTTGAGAGCAATACTCGGAAACTGAAATGCAGTGGCGGATTCGTCGATCCCTAACCCACGCCGACGCGCTCGATCACTCGGGTGAAGCGGGGATCCGCTCGCAAAAAGTCGAACCCGGGATCGTGGACGAGCATGAGGAGCCAAAAGTCCCGATCCTCTAGTGACCGTTCGAGCCAATCAAAGGTGCCATCCAGGTCTCCCAGCCCGTAATGCACCGTTGCGATCGCGAACGGAGGTACATACGCGCCCCTCGCTCGCTCCTTCAGTTCCGTTAGGATGGCCTGCGCCTCCGGGGCACGCCCGGCGCGGCCCAGCATCCCACCGAGATTTGCAAGGGGCCAGAAATGACGATTGGAGAGCGCGACCGCAGTCTGGATCGCGTCGAACGCTTCGTGCACCCGTTTCTGTTGAAGCTGTGCGAGTGCCATCCAACGGTGCGCCTCACTGTATCCCGGTGAGAGCTCGATGATGGTACGGCAATGGTGAATCGCTTCGTCGAAGCGACGGGCGAGGTAGCACGTCACCGCGAGGTTGCTCTGAGCCCACATCGAGAGGGGGTCGAGCTCAACGGCGGCCTGGACGCGGGCGATCGCCTGATCGAACATCCCGAGCGCTCCGAAATAGTATCCATAACAGGACTGGGCGAGCGGATCACTCGGCTTGAGCTCAACCGCCCGGTTCAGCTGCCGCAGAGCCTCCTCAGGATTCCAATCGTACCACAGACTCGCGTTCGCGAGAACGGTGTGGGGCTCGGCGAGTGTTGGGTCGAGGGCCAGCGCCCGGCGGGCTGCGTCCCGGGCGCTAGGAACCCCTTCCCGAGGTGGAACCGCTGCGTACAGCGTGAGGAGGAACTGCGCTTCGGCGACCCCCGCGTGTGCTAGGGCAAACCCGGGGTCCTTATCGAGCGCGCGACGTTGATACTCCATCGCCTTCCACATACCCTCGATCCGCTGGTTGAGAAAATACCGACCCTTGAGGTACAGCTCGTACGCTTCGACGGAGGTTGTTGCGCGGCGAGGAGGCGTGGTCAGCGGATGTAACCAATCGTCGAGCGCACTCGTGAGCGCTGTGGCGATCGCGGAGGCGATCTCGTCCTGGATCGCGAAGACGTCTTCGAGCTCGCGGTCGTATTCGTCCGACCAGATCTGGCATCCGTCCGACACGTTCATGAGGCGAGCTGCAATCCGTACTCGGCGTCCCGCTCGACGCACGCTCCCCTCGAGAATGGTGTCCACCTTGAGTCGCGCTCCAATCTCCCGCACGTCGAGCTGCTGTCCCTTGAACGCGAACGATGACGTTCGAGCGGCAACCCTGAGGGAACGCACCCGCGCCAGCCGATTGAGGATCTCCTCCGTCACCCCGTCGGAAAAGAACTCGCTTCCGGGCTCTTCGCTCATGTTCGCGAATGCAAGTACCGCCAGGGAGGGCATCGTGCCGGTCAAAGCGATTTTTCCCGATGGCGCGGCCGGAAGTGCCCCCTCGCTCAGCGACTCCAGGATTTCCTCGGCAGATTCGGGTCGGTCACCCGGCTCCTTGGCCAGACACCGCATCACCAGGTCGCTGAGCGGAGCAGGGAGTGCTGGGCGGCGCGCCGCGAGCAGCGTTGGCTTCTCCACGACGTGGGCTGCCAGGACGGCGCGTGCTGTTGGCCGGTCAAACGGCGGCTCACCGGCCAGCATCTCATAGGCCAGACACCCGAACGCATAGAGGTCCGCCCGATGATCGATGTTCTGATCGCCGAACGCCTGCTCCGGCGCCATGTAGGCGGGGGTGCCCATCGAGAACCC
>JBFIZG010000271.1:0-5210 GCA_041604955.1 Gemmatimonadales bacterium
AATTGAACGACAAGCTCGATCCAGCGCCGCACGGATCGGACGGTAGAGCGCCGCTCGGCGCCAGTCCCGTCAGCACCGCGTCGAGATCGTCGGTAAACGCGATATTCGCCGCGCCTTCGGACCGGCTGAGGTTCGTGATCGAGAACCGCAGGTTGACTGTGCCGCCCGGCGGGACGGGATCGTTCGTAAACGACTTGCTGAACGCCAGCGCATCCACGGTGACGTTGAGCACGGCGGCAGCCTTTCCGCTGGACACGGTCCCTGGTTCCGCGACCAGGTCGCTTGTCACGTTGCCGAGCGCACCCAAGGCCCCGCCGATGACGTCCACCTTCACAGTACAGGTGCTACTCCCTGCAACAGCCGGAGCAAAAGCCGACCCAAAATACGAGAACGAGATGACCGATGAACCCGCATTCGCGGTGAGCGTTGGAGTCACCGGTGAGGTCCCGCAGGTTGTCGAAGCGTTCGGTGGGCTCGCTACCACCATGCCGGCAGGCAAGTTGTCTTGGAACGACAGGCTCTGGACGTCAGACGCATTGGCCGAGTTGTCGATGGTGAGCGTCATCGTGCTCTTGCTACCGAACTGGACGGTCGCCGGCGCGAAGCTCTTCAAGAAGCCAGGTCGGCCATCATCGACGACCAGATCGGCGGCGGCCGAACCATGGTTGCCGGCCTCCGACGTGAGGTCGCCGGAGACATTCATGTGCGTCCCTACAACGCTGCTGGTCACGTCGACTCGGATCGAACACGTCTTGTTAGACCCGATTCCTCCGCCGGTGTACGAAATCGTGCCCCCGCCATCCGGAGCCGACAGCGTCCCGTCGAGACACGTCGAAGACGCGTTGGCCGGTGTGGAAATGACCACGTTGGTTGGCAGGACATCCGTAAAGTCCAGATCTCCGACCGGCCCGCCCGGGGCGCTCGTGATGTCGAACCGAAGCTCGCTGACGCTTCCCGGCCCGATCGTCGCAGGTGTAAACGTTTTCGTAAACGAACTCACGTCGCCCACGACGCTTCGAGTGATCGAGGGTTGGCCATCTGGGCTCAGGGCATCCTCAGAACACGCAACGGCGAGCATCGTCAGCAGAGCAATGGATAGAGCGGTGGGTCCAAAACGTCGCGAACCTATGGGAGGCACGGTAGGCAGCATCGGGAGTCTCCTCAAAAGTAGGACAGCCGGCGCTAACGTCTTTTCGGTACAGCGGACAGGCTTTGAACGTGGGTCAAGTCCCCAAGACTCGTGGTAGCACCGGCCTGAGCCGGCGTCCACGCCACCAATATTCACAGCGGTCCATCGCTCCGCAAGGCCCCGAAAATCGGTTCCAGAGTCGAGATGATTCAGTCGTCAGAAGGCGTCGGACACCCACGACGGACTCGAGATTGCGCGTCAATTCCCAGCGATCCTGAAAAGCGTCGCCAGGAAGAAATGCCCCAGTCATTCGGCCGGGAGAGGGACGACGGCGCGGGATGAATTTTGGCAGAACGTGCGCGCAGCGGCTGGAGTCAACGCGCTAGATTCCCAACCAATACGTCAATTTTACGAGAAATATGTTGTCCGACGGCGCCCCGCGGAGCGCACCGAAATCCCGACTGAAATCGAGGTCACCCAGTCGGTCGGTCGCGCTTCGATCCTGGGTCCACACGAAGAAAAGGGTCGAACCCGGCGTGTACTCCCACCGGAACACGAGGTTCCCCCGGAGCGAGCGAAAGTTGAAGTCGCGGTTGGCGATCGCAAACTCGTCAGCCGGCCCGGCGCCATCCGGGTCGACGAACACCGTGCGATCGCCGCCCTCCCCTACCTCGCGGACGCTGCCGACATCCACGCCATAGGTGTTCTTTCGAAGCGCGCGCGGGGCATCGAATTCCTTGAAATTGGAGAAATCGTTGGCTGAAATGAGCGGCTGGAGGAACAGCTCGAGCGACATCGACGGGGTGAACGTCAGGTTTAGCCTGGTCGGCATGGAAAGCGACTTCTGGTCGAGTTCCCCAAACACGTATCGCCGCCCGAAAAACGCGGACGACGTCGGATCATCCACTACCGTCACATACTGATCTGGATTCTTTGAGCGCCCAAACGACGGACTCATCGTGATATTGACGTTCGAAGCCGGCTTGAGGGTGAGGTTCATGCCGATCTCGTAGTTTCTTCCGCCATCCGTATCCCACCCAGTGGAGGGGTTGAACGAAACGATGACCGGTTTCCGGCTATCGGTACTCAGATTCGCCGCGACAAAGGTATTCGCCGGTTTCTTGACTACCGGCCCCCCGCGCGTCAAACGGTCGTCGAACACCGACGGACGGTGTATACCGAAGATGTTGAAATCCCAATAGAATGGAGTCTGGAAATAGAAAAACCCGTGGACCTGCCGGTCGGTTAGGTCTCCGTCGAAGTTGTATTGCTGTTGCGCCCCCACCGTGGTCCAGATTTGGCGGTACCACGAACCCGGAACGGTCCATGAGCGCGTGAGATTGGCGTTCATCCAGACATAATCGGTGCGCGTCAGAAAGGCGATATCGTTGTTTTCGAAGCCGGGGCTCCGCACGTTGAGTGCCGTCTCCCAGCCCCAATCGCCCGCGTCTTTCGCGACCCGGGTGTACAATCCCCACCCCCGCATTGTCGTCAGCGTGGAGTCGAGCCGATCGGTCAACAGCCCGTTCACGCCATGCTGGCGATCGGGTCGCTGGAAATAGCGCGAGCTGGATTGCTGGGCCCGGAGGATTGCATCGGTCGATCCCGCAATGTTGGTGAACGCAGAACTGAACAACAAATGATAGGTCCGGTCGCTCCACCAGTATTCAGCATCGATCCCAACGCTCTCGGCGTGTTTGTTCAGAACCTCCTCCAACGCGGGATCGTCGAAGCTGCGATAGACCGACGTGCCAATGGCGCCAATCTGCAGATCGCCATTCTTGAGGTCCTGCTTCACCCGACCAATGAAGTAGCTCGTGAGCGGTTCGACCTCCTGCTCGAACCGGTCCCCCGAAGCGCCGAGCACCTGGGCCCGCTCACGCCCGGTAAGCGCCCCCAACACGCCAACCGACGTGCCGGCTCCCGTCTTGCCGGTGATCTTGGCCGCGCCCAGGATCGTGCTCGCGGTTGGGACATCGGCGAACTGCCCAACAGACTGTGCCAAAAAACCGGCCTGGGGCTGACGGCCGATCCGGCGGGTAAACGACATACTGAGCGACGAGGTGTTGCTACAGAACTGGCACCAGAAGTTGCCGAACCCGAAGTTGCCCCGGCCCTCGATGAAAAATTCTCGCTTTTCCGGGAAGAAGGTCTCGAACGCACTTAGGTTCACCACTGCCGGGTCGACTTCCGCTTGTCCAAAGTCGGGATTGACGGTCGCGCTGAGCGTCAAGTTCGAGGTGAGCAGGTACTTTACGTCCGCCCCGAGACGATAGTCCGACTGGCGGCGGCCCACAAAGGGATTGGTCTGATCGATCTCCCCGCCCTTGACGTCGAGTTGGCTCACCGCGTACGGCAGGACTTCGAGTCGGGTTGCTCTGGCTTCAATGTCTCCTAGGCCGTCGAGGTGGCCGAACCGAGACGGTCCCCCGGATTCATTCAGCCGCCAAAACGACCAGACCGAAAGTTCGTTCAGGCGCTGGGCGAATCGCCGGATCTGGAGTCCCCACTCCAGATCGGCGCCACGCGGAAAACGGAGTTGTGAAAATGGAATCTCGAACTCGGCAGTCCACCCCAACGAATCCACCTGCGCCCTCGCCCTCCAGACGGGATTCCAGGAGTCGTCGTGTCCAAAGGCGTCACCTCTGACGCCGGCGGGATTGACCGAGAAAAGCACCTGTCCGTTGTGGTCGTGGAACGTGTCGAACATGACGGTGAGCTGATCGCTCTGCGTATGCCCGTCTCGCCGCACCAGACGCGAAACCACCCCTCGAGCGCCAAGCTGGTCGAACATCCGGGCCCCAATGTAGAGCGTCGTGGCATCATAGACGATGCGCACTTCGGTTCGCTGAGTGGCCGGCTGCCCTTCGTTGGGCTCACGTTGCGTAAACTCCGTAATCGCCGGGACCGAAGACCAGATGGGCTCCTCCAGCCGCCCGTCGAGGTCGATGTCCCCTTCGAGGCGGGTCGCCAGGGCGCGTGGTGCAAGACGGTCGTGGTCCGCGGTTCCCGACGTCGGGGTGACCACGACGCCCGTGGTGAGGCGTTCAGCCTGCGCACTATTTTTGGGCGGGGTCTGGGAAGACGCGCTCACGACAGCCACAGTGCCGAGCGCACACGACACGAGGGCGACGTTTCGACGGAATGTTCGCAACACCGTCATGAGAGGCGTCCGGCGTCAGGGTGGGAGCCATTACCGCGCCCTTTTCTCTTTGACGAACCGGAGACCCAAAAGGTTGCAGAACCTGATGATGCAATCTGCACCATTCCGTTCCGCGCACCGCGTCGATACGTTCGACGTAGCAGAGTTCAACACTGGTAGCAGAGTTCAACACTGTAGGAGGAACCCGTCGTCAATGGCATCCGACAAACCGACAATCGCGATTCTCACGGGAGGAGGCGACGTCCCGGGCCTGAACCCCGCGCTGCGAGCGGTCACGATTCGTGCCGTTCGGGAGGGGTACCGGGTTCTCGGAATCCGCCGTGGCTGGGCCGGGCTCGTCGATATGGTGAGGGAGAGAGACGCGGACAATCACGAACACGTTCGGGAGCTGACCGAAAGTCTCGTCAACCGAGCGGCCCGCTCTGGCGGCACGTTCATTCACACGTCCCGCACCAGACCGAGCCACCTCCCCCTCGCGCTCGTCCCACCCCAGTACCGCGGAACCTACGAGAACGAGACCAACGACCTCACCGCAGAAGTGCTTGCAAACCTGGACTTCCTGGGAGTCGAATACCTGATCGCCATTGGCGGGGACGACACCCTGAGCTTCGCGAAACGCCTGGACGACCAAGGCGTGAAGGTGGTTGCCATTCCCAAGACCATGGACAACGACGTGCCGGGTACCGACTACTGCATTGGGTTCAGTACGTGCGTGACCCGAACCATCGAGTTGACCCAGCAGCTCCGTACCACGGCGGGTTCCCATGAACGGTTTCTGGTCATCGAAGTGTTTGGACGGTACGCGGGGTTCACGGCCTTGCTCCCCACTATGGCGGGAGCGGCAGACCGGTGCGTGATCCCCGAGCATCCGTTTGATATGGGTCACCTGACGGAGTTACTGGTCGAAGACCGGAAGCG
>JBFIZG010000272.1:0-5206 GCA_041604955.1 Gemmatimonadales bacterium
CACGCGACGTAGGCCGAGTCGCCGGAGCGAGCCCAGGGGTCTATGTCGCGGAAGTTGGCTGGCTGCTTGCTCGAGTGACAGCCAAAACACGTCCGGGCGAAAACCTCTTTCCCGCGCGTGATCTGGGCGGCCGTAGCGGTGAGATGTACCGCCCCGCCTTCGGCATTCGCTAACGGCATATTCTTGGCCGCCTTGATGAAGTACAGGGCAAGTGGGGGCACCCGCTCCTCGGTGACATTCCAGAAAACGGAATTCTCTTGTGCGTCCCGAATCTGAATAGGCGTTTGCGGGCGCATCCCGATGACGAGGTTGAAGTGGGTCACCCAATCCTGATGGAATTCTCCGATGTTGAGGAAGACACGGGCAAGCGCCCCGTAAACCCCAATGGCGTCGGCACCGTCCGCGAGCACGTGAGGCGTCACGTCTCTCCCGGCGGCGTCTCGCTGCCGGAGCGCATCGGGTAATACCGTCGTGGCTTCGCCCAGGGGTTCCGGCACCGACAGGCTCAGCCGCGCGGCCAATTGCCATATCGGATTCATGATGTTGGGATTGTTGTTGCCGTCAGAGGCGAGCAACGACGTGTCCAGGGCGCCGCGGCGTGCTGAAGTCAGCAGCTGGTAGAAGTAGTTGTTCGGCTCGAGGGTGGACCCGAGGGCCGGTTGTGTCGCGAGCCACTGCTGGCCGATGGTCGCCGAGAGGTTCCGCCACTCCGGATTCTCGGGATCGTCCGGCGGATGCAACGGGTGCGGGCCTACGTGGCAGAACGAGCAGGCCATCCCGACCCGATAGGGTCGGACGAGGTCGGGGTCTTCGTAATACTCGCGTTCGTTGTAGAATTTCTCCGCATCCCAGTGTTCCTGCGCGGCGTCGTCGAACTCCGGGTTCTCGAAGAGACGGAGCCCCACGACTCCCGATGAGTAGCCGTAGACCTCAGGCTCGATGCCTTCCTGGCTGAACAGCTCGAATCCGGCGCTTCCAACCGGTTTATCGAGGTACAACCCCCACTGATCGGGCTGATCGTTCCTCGTGAATCCGGGCTCGTTGATGACGCCCATGTCCGCAAAGCGCGTATCGCGGCTGCGGGAATCGAGCATCTTCACCAGGTCCGTGATGCCGTAACCGACCTTGGCGAGATAATCCCAGAAGGCCTCGTTGCCGGCCGTCCACGTCATCCAGGTATTTCGGTCCATGACCTCGACTGAATCCAACGCAATCCCCCCGTCCATCTCGTGAAACACGTCGGCCGTGGCCGTGGGGTAATCCGCGACGGTCTTGCCGTCACGTTTCGCTTCATCTTGGGGGGGGCCGGCCGACCCCTGGTCGCCGCAGCCCGTGAATACGAAAACGCAACAGGCTGTGAGGACGGAGAGAGTGAGCTTCCCGTTGCCGGTGGGTAGGCAACACGCACGAACGAGACTCGACATAGTCATGCTGGCTTCCTCCGGGTGCGGCAATCCGAGTGTAGTTGTGCCGATTCGAACGGTGTAGCAACGCTGCGCTCCGCCCTCGAGGCGGCCCAGTCACCTCCCAGCCTTGTACCGTTACATGAACGGGCGTGGGTGGCCGAGCCGACCACGGCCAACAGGTCTCCGACATCGATGCCTGCAGCCGGTCGGTGCCGCCACGTTCCAGGACGAAGCGGAAGGTCAATATCTCCGCCACGACTCGCCCACCGCAATTGCCGGATTGCTGATATCCGTGGTCAATCATTCTGAGTTCCGGTGTCGAAATGCCCGAGCGGGATGTCGGCACCCTGGTTACCGTTGGGGATTACCGGGTACAGAGTGCGGAGTCCAGAGTACAAAATGTGGAGTAGAGAGTTCTGAGTGCACGGTGCGCGGTGCACGGTGCACAGTAAACGCCCACCGCACCGTCACTAGAGAGAGTCCTGACGCCCGCTTGCTCGCAAAGCCCCTGCGCAACATGTTGTAGCTGTCGTCCCTGTCTTTCGACGGAACTCTCGCAGAAGAGATCGAACACATGACCACCAAGACCCGCTCCTGCCTACTCGCCATCGTCGCCGTGACGCTGCTTCACGGTTTTACGCTCCGTCCGCTTCACGCACAAGCACGCGTCACCACGCCCAATGAAGCGCTCGGCCACAACATCGGCGACGACTACTTTCTCGCGACCTACACCGAGTTGACCGACTACTGGGAGACGCTCGCACGGCAGTCGCCCCGCATGGTTCTCGACACAATCGGATATTCGGCGGAGGGGCGGCCACAGCTCATGGCGATCCTCACGTCGCCGGAGAACCACGCCAATCTCGATCGGTACAAGGAGATCTCACACCGGCTGGCGCTCGCGGAAGGGTTGACGGACGCCGAGGCCCGTCAGCTCGCACGGGAGGGAAGGGCGGTCGTCTGGATCGATGGCGGGCTCCACGCCACGGAGGTGCTCGGCGCGCACCAGTTGATGGAGATGGTCTATCAGATGGCGAGCCGCACCGACGACGAGACGCTTCGGTTTCTCGATGAGGTGATCGTCTTGGCCGCGCATGCGAACCCGGACGGCATGGAGCTCGTATCCAACTGGTATATGCGGCACGACGATCCGCTCGACCGCACGACGCGTGGAATTCCGCGGTTGTACCAGAAGTACGTCGGTCACGACAACAACCGTGACTCGTATCTGGTGAGCCAACCCGAAACGCAAAACATGTCGCGGGTCAAGTACATCGAGTGGCACCCCCAGATCATGTACAACCACCACCAGTCGGGGCCTGCCGGTACCGTCGTGTTCGTGCCGCCGTTCCGAAATCCGTTCAACTACAATACCCATCCGCTGCTGAACCTCGGAATCGACGCCGTCGGCATCGCGATGCACAACAGGCTGGTGGCGGAAGGGAAGGACGGAGCGACGATGCGTGACGGGGCGTCGTTTTCGACCTGGTTCAACGGTAACGTGCGGACGACCGGGTACTTCCACAACATGATCGGGATACTGACCGAGACCAACGGGAACCCGACGCCCATGGAGATAGCGTTCGTTCCCGATCGCCAGCTTCCAAGCACGGATCTGCCCGCGCCCGCGTTACCGCGACCGCTCCACTTCCGCGAGGTGATCGATTACTCGATCACCATGAACCGTGCGGTGATCGACTATGCCGCACGATATCGCGAACCGGTGCTGTACAACCGGTACCTCATGGGGAAGGCGGCGATCGAACGGGGAAACCGGGACAGCTGGACGCAGCATCCCAAGATGATCGAGCGGGCCAAGGACGAGCTGCGCGAGCGTGGCGTGTATGACACCGGCGAATTACAAAACTACTTCAGCCGAGGTGTGCCACTCGAACACTTCGACGTGATGCGGAAGCCCGAAGATCGGGACCCGCGCGGGTACATTCTGGCGTCCAATCAAAGCGACTTCCCCACGGCAACCAAGCTCGTGAATTCCTTGCAGCGGAGCGGCATCACCATCCACCGGGCGACGCGCGACTTCGAGGTGCTCGGCAAACGGTACGCGGCCAGATCGTACGTAATCAAGACGGCCCAGGCGTTCGCGCCTCACGTGCACGACATGTTCGAGCCGCAGGATTATCCCAACGATTTTCAGTACGAAGGCGGACCGCCGATTGCGCCGTACGACAATGCAGGGTACACGCTGGCGCTCCAGATGGGGGTCGAATTCGATCGCATCCTCGAGGCGTTCGACGGCCCCTTTGAAGTGATCGCCGAGCTCGCAAAACCGGAACCGGGCGTGGTCGCGAACGCGCGTGCCGCCGCAGGGTTCTTCACGAGTCACGCCGTCAACAACGCCGCGATCGCGACGAACCGACTCCTGGCCGCCGGACACGAGGTCTATTGGCTCACAGAGCCGGTGGCGGCGAACGGCACGACCTACGCGGCTGGAACGGTGTACATCCCGAACACCGGTGGTGTGGCTTCGATGGTGACGGCGATGGCAAACGAACTGGGCGTGTCGTTTGATGGGACATCGAGCGTGCCGTCGAGCGACGCGCTCAAGCTCCAACCGGTCCGGATCGGGCTGTGGGACCGATACGGCGGGTCCATGTCATCCGGCTGGACCCGCTGGATGTTCGAGCAGTACGAGTTTCCGTTCGACCTGGTGTTTCCTCAGGAACTCGATGCGGGAGGACTCAATGCGTCATACGACGCGCTCGTGTTCCCGGACGGCGCCATTCCGGGTGTTCGAGGAGGAGCTGAGAATCGGTTCCGGCGGGGTGGTGGAGACCCGTCGGATATTCCGAGTGAGTATCAGGCGTGGCTGGGTAGCGTGACGCCGGCTCAGACCGTTCCCAGATTACTCGAGTTTGTGGAACGCGGCGGAACCCTGCTCGCCATCGGGAGCTCGACCAATATCGCCTATCACGCCGGGTTGCCCGTGACCAACCACTTGGTCGATGGTGATGGAGAGCAGCTCGAGGAGCACGAATATTACATACCGAGCTCGGTGCTCCATATGCGAGTCGATAACACGCACCCCCTCGCCTACGGAATGCCGGATCGCGCGAACATCATGTTCAACAACAGTCCGGTACTCCGGCTGATGCCGGCGGCGCAGCTGGCCGGGGTGCGGCCCGTCGCCTGGTTCGACACGACCGATCCACTCAAAAGCGGTTGGGCCTGGGGGCAACATCACTTGAACGGTGGAACCACGGTGACGGCGGCGGCACGCGGGCGGGGGCAGATGTATCTCTTCGGACCGCTCATCAAGAAACGCGCGCAACCGCATGGCACGTTCAAGTTCTTGTTCAACGGAATTCACCTGGCGGGCGCAACGCCGGTGCGTCTGGGTGATGTCTCGACGAGCGGCGAACCGGGGGAACGGTGAACGTTCAACGTTCAACGTTCAACGTTCAACGTTCAACGCTCAACGTTCAACGCTCAACGCTCAACGCTCAACGCTCAACGCTCAACGTTCAAAGTCAGAGGCGAAGGCCGTGGGGTGAAGGTTCGAACTAGCATCGGTTGAGCCACAGAGGACACAGAGGATATCAGAGGACACAGAGAGTCTAGTACTCGAACGCCTTGGAAAACGTTTTGTTCAAGCAGGTAAACCCTGTGTTCTTTCTTTTTTCCCTGTGATCTCTGTGGCTTCTGCGTCCAGCGTCACCCGGCGCGCTGGGAACGTTTCATGAGCATGATGGGGACCCGTGGCAGGAACCATCGCATGAACTGTACGTAGGTCCATTGGCGGGCCGGGACGCGGAGGAAGTGCTCGAGCACGGCAGGTGTCG
>JBFIZG010000273.1:0-5202 GCA_041604955.1 Gemmatimonadales bacterium
GAAGTACAGCAGCACCATGGTGCTCGCGAAGATCACTGCTCCCACCACTTGAGCGGCGCCGTGGCCGCTGGCGGCGACCGCCAAAATAGGGATGGCCGCCACCGCCGCCAACGCCCCCACGCCATGCGTGAGACTGTTCGCGACTTCTTCGCGTACCGACGAAACGGTGTCGCTCACGGTCACTCCAACGGTCACGACGGAATGGCCTTCGGCCGCTCGCGTAGCTCGGCCGGCGTCGCAATACCCATCGACAATACCAACTTGAGCGCCTGCTCGACAGACATGTCGACGTAGAACAACTCGTCCGCGGGAATCGCTACCAAAACCCCGGTCGTGGGAATGGGTGGACCGGGAATGAACACGTTGGCGATTCGCTTGGGGCCATCGGAAGTCTGTCGCACCGCATAGCTCGTTACGAACCCATACGAGTGAACGCCCCTGCGCGGGTACTCGGCCATGACCACCTCTCGAAGTACATGCCGGCGCGCAAAGCTCGCGCTCTGCACGATGTCCTTGGACGCGTTATAGATTCGCCGGACCAATGGAACCTCGGTGAACACCCGTTCCGCACCGGAAATCAAACGCCGCCCGACGAAGTTGGTCGCCATTACCCCTACGAAAAACACGATCAAGATCGTGGCTAGAAGGCCCAGCCCCGGCACCTCGCGCCCCACCAGAGCGGCGATCCAGGGTCCGAGCAACGAGTCGAGTTGACGAAACAGAAACCGGAGCGCCAGTACGGTCGCGATCACCGGGACCGTCACTACCACACCAGTCACGAATTTGGCTCGCAGTTTTGCTACGACAGGCTTCATCAGAAGTTACCTCGTAGAGATTCGCCCAATGCCAAGATCCCGCCCCATCGGGATTCGGCATCTCGGAACGTGACATCTGCTTCGAATATATCCCTACGGGGTAGCATCACTCTCATCGACGGCTGGACAAAGCGCCGGTTCGGCGCTAACGTGGCGCGCCTACCTCCACCCCAGGGGCTCTGCAAAGCGATGGAAACGTTCGGCTGGCAATCGGTGCTCCCCCCCGTCGTCGCGATCGCCCTCGCGATCATCACCAAACAGGTCTACCTCTCGCTCGGCCTGTTTGTAGTGCTCGGCTGGACCATCATGAACGCGTGGAACCCCATTCAAGGAACCATCCAGGGCATCGAAGTGATCGTCGCGGTGTTCCAGGACGCGGGCAACACGCGAACGCTCCTGTTCAGTACCCTGATCGGCGCCGTCATCACCCTGACACAGGCTTCCGGTGGCGTCGATGGCTTCATCTCGTCAGTCGAGAAACGTGGGCTCGCGGGCTCCCGCCGGTCCGTCGGCCTGGTCGCCTGGGTCACCAGCCTCTTCGTGTTCCTCGAGTCCAACTTTGGCCTCTTGGTCGCCGGTTCCGTCGCCCGCCCGCTGTTCGACCGCGCCAAGATCTCGCGTGAAAAACTGAGCTACGTCATCGATGCGACCTGCGCGCCCAAATGCATTCTCATTCCGCTCAACGCGTGGGGCGCCTACGTCATCGGGCTGCTCACCGCCTCCGCCGTCGCGAATCCAGTCACACTGCTCGTGGCAGCGCTGCCGCTCAACTTCTATGCGATCGCGGCCATGGCGCAATCACTGGTGGTGGTATTGAGCGGTCGGGATATCGGACCTATGCGGGAAGCGGAGCGCCGAGTACGGGAAGAGGGCAAACTTCTCCGGGACGGCGCGCAGCCGCTCATTTCCGCGGACGTGGCCATGACGGCTTCGAAGCCCGGCGTTCCCAAACGCGCCATCAACATGATCGCGCCGATCGTTACCATGGTGGCGTTCGTCCCGTTTGTGCTCTGGATGACGGGCGACGGGAGCATCATGAGCGGGTCGGGATCGAAAGCGGTGCTATGGGGCGTAATTGCCGGACTGATCGTCGCTGCGGTGCTCTACAAGGGCCAGCGCATCATGACTATTAAGGAATTCGTGGAGCACGCCATTAAAGGTATGCAGGGCCTCATGCCGCTCGTTCTGGTACTGGTGCTGGCGTTCGCGATCAGCACGACCGTGCGCGCGCTCGGCACCGGCGTGTTCATGGCGCAGGCGGCAGAGGCCGCATTGCCTTCCTTTGTCATCCCTGCGCTCATCTTCCTGTTGGCATGCATCATCGCGTTTTCGACCGGCACGTCATGGGGCACGTTCGCCATCATGATCCCCATTGTAATCCCTATGGTGGAGTTGCTCGATCTCCATCCCGCGCTCACGCTCGCTGCGGCACTGGGCGGAGGCATTTTCGGCGACCACTGTTCGCCCATTTCCGATAGCACCATCGTGGCGTCCATGGCCTCTGCCACCGACCACATCGACCACGTGCGCACACAGCTCCCCTACGCGCTGATCGCGGCCGGGATTGCGCTCACGTTGTTTGTGGTGTTTGGGTTCGTGTTGTAAGGACGACGCAACCCGAACGGTTACGTCTTATCGGCGTCCCTCCGTTCGGTAAGGATCGTTGCGAGATCGATGGTCCGGGTAATGTCAGGGGGCCAGGTACCCTCGTCGAGATGCCGCTCGACCGTCGCTCGCTCGCGACCGATACGCCGGCTCGTCCACGTGTCGATGATCCCAGACTCGACCGCCGCGTCGAACTCGTCTTCATCCAGCCAGACGGGATCGCCGTCAACCGGCTGCCATAAATCTAAGAAAAGATCGTACCCCACCCAGCGGGCGTCGCCAACCTGCACCGGCTTCGAGAAGTTGGTGTACCACCCCGTAAACGTGCCGTCACGTAAATGAAATCGCGCGATGTCATACCAGGCATCCGGAAAAACGTACCATACGATCGCCGCGCCCTCGTCCAACATCCGTACGGCGCCGGCATTCATGTCCGGGCCGGGATACTTCTCGAGTAAGAGCACCTTGACGTCCGGTCGTTCCTCGACCAGCCACTCCTGATACACGGTGGTGGGTTTGCCGGGACGGTGGTACTCGAACTGGATCAGTGAGGTCATGGGCCAGCGAATGTATCGCGCAAGTGCGCCTTCCAGCTAGAGGCGAAGTGGCGCCCTGCGGGCGCCATTGCAGATTGCAAATTGCAGATTTCAGATTGAATTCTTCGTGCGGCATTGCGGGCTAGCAGGGTATCGCGCCGATACACGACAAGTTCTAGAGACATTCTGATGTGAGGTTCTGGTGTCGGCGTTCGGCGATTGCCACAGAGAACACCGAGCACCATGCGAGGACACAGAGAGTCAGTGCATTGGGTTTCGTCACCCGTATTCCCATTTTAGCAGTTTGTATATTGCTCTGTACTCTGCGATTTCAGTAACCTCTGTAACCTCTGTGGCATTCAACCAAAGGCGCCCTGCGGGACCCGCCGGGACCTGGCTTGACGCCGTCGGAGCAACGTGGTATTTCGACGTTATGGCGCGTCTGGAGTTCACTCCCAATCTGCAACGTCACGTGACGTGTCCGGCCAGCCAGGTTACCGGCTCGACCGTTCGGGAAGTCCTGAACGAGTTCTTTGCCGAGAACACGCGGGCACGCGGCTACGTGCTCGACGACCAGGGCGCCCTCAGGAAACACATGGTCATCTTCGTGAATGGAACGTGCATCCGCGACCGAACGGGTCTGTCCGACCGGGTCCCGGCGGACGGTGAGGTGTACGTGATGCAGTCGCTTTCCGGAGGGTAGCAAGATGAGCGATCGCATATTCGTGGCGACGCGAAAGGGTCTGTTTGAGGTCGCCCGGAAAGGCAGCAAACGCTGGGACGTGTCGCCGGTGAATTTTCTGGGAGACCACGTCTCGATGGTGTTGCCGGGGGAGACGACGTTTGCCGCGCTTCACCACGGTCACTTCGGTACCAAGCTTCATCGATCGGCGGACCGTGGAAAGACTTGGGCCGAGTGTGCCACCCCCGCGTTCCCCGAGGTGCCGGAGGGTACTCCGCCGGAATTCAATCTGGCGTCCGGACTGGAAACACCGCGCCGCGTCATGATGGTGTGGGCGCTCGAGACTGGCGGGCCCGACCGCGCCGGCGTGCTGCTCTGCGGGACCATACCAGGCGGTCTGTTCGTGTCGCGCGACAACGGGGATTCGTGGACGCTCGTGGAATCGCTGTGGGAGCATCCGCTCAGAAGGGAATGGGTAGGCGGTGGCGCGGACTACCCCGGGATTCACTCCATAAGCGTCGATCCCCGGGACTCCAACCGAATTGCCGTCGGCGTGTCCTGTGGGGGCGTCTGGGTTACGGAAGACAACCTCGAGCATTGGAGCTGCCGCGCGAGCGGAATGTGGGCGGCGTACATGCCGCCGGACCAGAAATACACGCCACACATTCAAGATCCGCATCGCGTCGTGCAATGCGCCGCATCGCCCGATACGTTCTGGGCGCAGCACCACAACGGTGTGTTTCGGACGTCGGACGGCGCGGCATCATGGCATGAAGTGAAGGACGTGCCGCCCTCCACCTTTGGTTTCGCCGTTGCGGTTCATCCGGAACAACCGGACACCGCTTGGCTCGTACCGGGCGTGAGCGACGAACACCGGATTCCCGTAGACGGGCGCTTGGTCGTGACACGCACACGAGACGGCGGTGAGACGTTCGACGTGCTGACGCAGGGGTTACCCGAGGAACTTGCGTACGATCTCACGTTCCGCCACGCGCTGGACGTGGACGAATCCGGCAACCGGCTCGTGTTTGGCAGCACCACTGGCGGACTGTGGGTGACCGAGGACGGCGGCGATTCGTGGACCTGCGTGTCCACCCACCTGCCACCCGTCTACTGCACGCGGTTCGTCGCCTAGTCCTCTCCCTCCGGTTCGACCCTGCCGTCCAGGTGTTTCGCCAAGAACCGCTCGGCGGCGGCGTAGAACTCGAGACGATTCTCGGGTTTGGCGAACCCGTGCCCTTCGTCTTCGAACAACATGTATTCGTGATCGATACCCTTGGCCTTCATCGCGGCGACGATCTGCTCCGACTCGGCCTGTTTCACTCGAGGGTCATTCGCCCCTTGGGCGATCAACATCGGAATCCGGATCTTGTCTACGTGAAACAAGGGCGACCGGGACTTCAGAAATTCCTCGTCCGTTTCAGGGTTCCCGACGCGTTGATGGAGCATCGCGAGGTACGACGACCAGTAGGGTGGGATGGTGTTGATGAACGTGATCAGGTTGCTTGGGCCCACGATGTCGACGGCGCACTTGAATAGCTCGGGGGTGAACGTGGCGCCGACC
>JBFIZG010000274.1:0-5174 GCA_041604955.1 Gemmatimonadales bacterium
ATTGGTGCGGATGCATGTTGTAGTGGAAGTAGCCGTTCCGGTTCGCATCGAAGTTCGCAGCCTTATACGCGTAATACTCCGGACCCAAGCCATCCACGTCGCCATCAGCATCCACGATCAGGTTGCCTCTGTCGAACGGCGCAGGGCCCTGACCGTAGTCATGAATGACCTCGATCCCCTGTGCCGCGAACGACGCTGTCACCATGGCGATCTGCGTCGCGGTCGGGCGATGGGAATGGCCACCGTCATCGAACCAATCGTACTCGATCAAGATGGTTGGCACGACCGGGCTCACGCCCAGCCCCGGGAGATCGAGACCCGCCAACGTACCCAGCACCTCGTCTCCATCGTTAATGTTGTCATTATCCGTGTCGGGATCGAACGGATTCGTCCCCGTATCGAGACCATCCACAAAAACCCCCGTCAACGTCTCGACACAGTTGAGCAGACGATCTCCGTCGATATCTCCCAGAGCAGCGGGTGTGCAGGGCTCGATCATCACACGGTAGTCCTCCACCTCCCCGTCGACAGCCAGCCCAGCGGGCCCCAAATTCCCCGCGGTATTCAGCCGGAACCGGGCGTACTTCGCGCCTAACGCCGCCCCGGACGGAACGAAGAAGACGACCATGTTGAGGCCTGCCCCGACAGGTTGATCGAATACGATCTGGTCGCCGGGGTCCCAAACACCATTGAAGTCGAAATCGATCCATGCACTGAGGATCCCGGGTTGGGATACGAACACGTCTACGGTCGCAAACGCACCCGGGACGAGTGACGACGTAAACACGACGCCGTCTTCGTCGTCGGGCGTGCTACCCAGGAGATCGTCACCCGTCGCGCCAGTCGGACCGCCATTTGGCTGTCCGTCCAACTCCGCATCGACCGTCGATCCCATAAAGAGCCCGGAACTCAGGATGTGCCGGGCACCATTGCTCGACAACCGGGTGGGATACGACCCGTTTGGTGCGTCGCCAAAATCCAGCTCACCGATCGTCACCAGGTAGTCCTCGACCTCACCGTCGCTAGCCATGCCCTTCGGAGTTAGACCACCCGTCGAGTTCAGGCGGAACCGAGCGTACTTGTTCCCGAGCGGAGTGCTCGTCGGCACCATAAAGGAGAGGCTGTTCACCCCCGGCGTGAGTGGCTCGTTCGCGAAAATCTGTTCACTCGACTGCCAGCGGCCGTTGAAGTTGAAATCGATCCATGCATTCAACACACCCGCCGCGGAGGCCACCACGTCTACCGTGGTCGGCGCTCCTGGCACCAGCGCCGATGTAAACGTGACCCCGTCCTCGTCGTCCGGCGTCAGCCCCTGCTTGTCGTCACCCGTCGCGCCGTTCGGTCCTCCATTGGGCTGGCCGTCTGGCTCCGGATCCACCGCGGCTCCCAGGAAGAGCCCCGACCCCAACATGTGCCGGGCGCCGTTCTGTATCAGACGCGTGGGATACACCCCAGGGGCGTCCCCGAAATCAAAATCTTTCGTGATCAGGACCAGGTAATCCTCGACCTCGCCGTCGGACGCCTCGCCCACCGGGGTCAGTCCACCCGCCGTGCTGACGCGGAACCGCGCAAACTTCCGGCCGAGGCCCGTGCTCGCCGGCACCGTGAAAGCCAGACTGTTTGTCCCCGCGTTCAGCGGAACGTCGATGAAAATCTGCTCCGGGGCACCGGCCTCCCACGTCCCGTTGAAGTTGAAGTCCACCCAGGCGTTCAGCAGGCCGCCCCCCACCGACGCCACCACGTCCACCGTCGTCACGGCCCCTTGGTTGAGTGGGGACGTGAACGTCACCCCGTCCTCGTCGTCGCTCCCGTTCCTGTCGTCACCTGTTGCGCCGGCCGGCCCACCATTGGGTTGCCCGTCAGGCTCACCGTCTACAGTCGCGCCCAGGAACAGTCCCGAACCCAACACGTGACGTGCACCGTTACTGGCCAGCCGCGTTGGATACGCGCCGTTCGGCGCGTCGCCGAAGTCGTGTGTGAAGGTCGGCGGGTAACCCACGAATGTGACGACATGGAAATCTTCGGTTAACGGAGCCGTCCCGACGACCGAAAGGCCAGAAATGTCGACGACCTCGAGGAATTTGGGGCTGTTGAAGTTGTCAGGCCCAATGGCGTTGTAGAGGCCCGTCGCCGGATCGAAGTCGCCGTGGTGCGCACAGCAGCTCCCATAGTTCCCAATCAAGCTTGCCAGTCCCGTGGCGACATTCACCTGGTGCACATCTCCAAACTGGATCATGTAGAGGGCCCCGGAGTTGTCGAAGTCCAACCCGTTCATAGCGGTGAACGTACCGGCACCGCCAACCACCGTTGCGATACCGGTCGCCCGGTCGATACGAACCAGGTCATCGGAACAGGGGTCGAGCCATCCATACATCTGCCCGCTCGCATCGATGGTGATATTCGTAACCGACGAGTTGGGGCCGCAAAATGGGGGACCGCCGTCTGGGTACCCCCAGCCGTTGGCACCCACGGGAGTGCCTGCGCCCGTAGTCATATCGATTTCGATGAGTCCGTTGTAGTTCGGATCCCTGACCGACGTTCCACCGTAGAGCTTGCCGGATGCCGGGTCGAATTCCATTCCGTTCACGATATAGCCGACGGGCCCTATGGTCCGTACAGTCGCGCCGGTGACGGGATCGATTTCGAAGAGTGTGCTTGGGCCAGTTCCCCCGGTTCCCGTCGTACCAAGCAACATGGTGCCGGTGGGAGGAGGGGGACCGTACGCTTCTGACAGAAGTGGATCGTTGACCGCGACGTCGGTCAGGGTGTCTTCGCAGGACGTGAGTAGCACACCGACTAGGGACAGGGTCACGGCGCGGCCAAACCAGCCGGACCGTGGTTTATCTCGTTGAGCACTGTTCATGGTCTCACCTCGAAGTCGGTTCCCATGCGCGTAGTAATCCGGAGGCCGTGACTTATTGTTGGAGCCTGGGCGCTCGTCTGTGTTTCGATCGCTGCACAAAGCACGTTCGACGATGGTCGAGCAGTTGCGTCGTCAGACAGGCGTCAGTGGGGGATGGCGTCGAGGATGGCGGCGTGGTCGACACGACCAGCGGCATACTTCAGTGCTACACTGATCTGTTGAATACTGAGGCCCAAGTGTAAGTCGACTGTGAGATTTTTATGAGGATCGCGGTCCTGCGCGACGCAGCATCAGACAAATGCTGATCTTCCGCTTCAGAAATGCTGAGGTGCACCTGTCGCAGGCAGTTCGCGACATCTCCACTTCGCCCCGAGTGCTGCTCAGGACTTTTCATTAGCGTCTTCGGTGGGTCCGTGGGCGGGCCTTACGTGGGATGCCGGATCGTGGAGTTCGAGCCTCGCCGCAGTCTGGCGGGGCTCGAAGGGGGTGGCGGTCGTGAAGAAGTAAGGGATGGTGTGTGGCAACCAAGGCAATTGCTTTTAGACTACCTCTCCCCAACACCTAACTCCCATCACCTAACACCTGGTGCGGGTTGGCGGCGGGGTGGAAGAAATGCCCGAGGAGAGAGTCGACGCGGTGCCGCCCTTAGACGGCCCCCATCGACGGAAAGCGAGCACGTCGTCCCCGCCGTCGAATCAAGGGGTGACGCCACACTCGAATCGGCAGCCTTCAGTTTCAGCGCCTCAACGACCGGCTGTAACAAGCGTGACGTTGCATCGACAGGAATCCAAACTCGAGGATTTAGCGATCGATCCGTACCAGCGAAACCTCGCACCGTGAGAGGTCTTTTTTGTTGGGCGCCTTCACCCAATCAGGCCAGGCTTGGAGAATCTCGTCGACCTGTGGCCGGACGGTAATCGTCGCCGCCACAACCTTTCCGATGAACCCGAAGTCGGAGTTCATCATGTCGTCAAACGCCAGAGTCGAATCGACCACCACGGCGGGAATCTCGAACGTACCGGGTGTGCCTTCGATGGTGAACTCCTGCACCAGGAGCAGCTCAAATGCTTTCTGCGAGATCACAACCTTGGTGACTGCGCCTTGGGCGATGCTCTGCGTCCACCCGGACGGAATCCGCTTGCACTCCGACGTCATTGTCGGCACGTAGGTTCCCGCAACATTGACGTACCGCCGTTCGTCGATTTCGGCCTGAAGAGCGTTCCGCCGGTTTGCGAGATCGGCTTTGAATTCCTCCAAGTTCGCGAGTGTCACTGTTCGGTCCGGCAGGTGGAGCGTCCCGCCACCTTCCACCAAGGGAACGTGGGTCGCGATCTGGACCAACTCCCGATAGGAGCCCGCCAAGTCGGCTGGCGACGCCTTGCGGAGTGTCTCCACGCTCGTCTGTGCCTGGAGACCCGTCACCACAGCGGCACACAGGCCAACAGCTAACCATGTCGTTTTCATCGTACTCCCTTTCAGGTGACCGTCTCGCATCGGCGCACCGGTCCGGGGGGCCGACTTCCCCGGCGCGGTGCTCGCATGCCTTCGAGCATCGTACCCACGGTTTGGTCTGGTTCCGGAGACAAGGCGCTTGACGGGACGTCAAGAGCTGGGTCCGGTCGGCGGACCTGCAGAGCGCAGGTAGTTGGGCTGTGACGGGGGTCGGCGCGCGGTTTGGCGGGCGAAACGGGTTTCGGCCGCGGCCGAGCGACGTGAGCCCCGCATCCAACACCGGGCCCGCGCCTGGGAGAATGATATGGTGGATTGTCACCGCACGGTAGTGGCGGGGTCAGGTGTCAGGTGCCAGGTGTCGGGTGTCGGGTGTCCAGTGAAGGAGACGCCAGGCGGTCGACTGGCTCGATCCTTCGGAGCCACTCCCCTTGCGGGGCCGATGTCCGACGATAGAATGTGTCGAGTTCGTCACCTTCCCCTCTGAAGGAGCAGCTATGAAACGCCTGACACCATTCACCGTTCTCTTCGCAACGCTGGGACTCGTACTCCCATTGCAAGCGCAAGAGGGCAACGTGTCCATCGGGTACTTTGTGACCGCCGAGATCTCGCATGCCCCGCAGCTCGAAGAGGCCATGCGCGAGCACACCGAATGGCATGCGTCGCAAAACGACCCGTGGCCGGGGTTGGTCTATCAAGCCATGACCGGCGGGGTTGAATACGTGTGGGTTGGACCCGGACACACGTGGGCCGATTTCGACAATCCCCCCGTCGATCCGGCGCAGGACATGGCGCACTTCGCCCGCACTGCCGGGCCGCACGTGGCGACCGTAGACGTCTGGATCTGGAGCCTCTGGGAAGA
>JBFIZG010000275.1:0-5166 GCA_041604955.1 Gemmatimonadales bacterium
CGCGGTGCGACCCCGAGGCGGCGAATGCCGCCGACGGGGAGTGAGCGGATCATCGCACCAGCCGCTGCTGGTGTGATGATCAACCTGATGCCCGGGGGGAGATTCGAACTCCCACGGGGTTGCCCCCAAGGGATTTTAAGTCCCTTGTGTCTACCGATTCCACCACCCGGGCAATATCAAAAAACCACCAGCACCCGCTAACCGGGTTTGATCTGCTCCCGGTTTCTCGTCAGCACCCGCTCGGTGAAGTCCAAGCGCTCTTCGAGATCGGCCATGTGTCCTGCATGGGTCTCCTGGAGCTGCTCCATCTCCTCC
Organism: Gemmatimonadales bacterium; assembly: GCA_041604955.1. Classification (GTDB taxonomy): domain Bacteria; phylum Gemmatimonadota; class Gemmatimonadetes; order Gemmatimonadales; family GWC2-71-9; genus JBFHWR01. The sequence continues at coordinate 316 of JBFIZG010000275.1, forward strand.
CGATGGCGTCGCTCGATCTCCGCCAGACGCTCCTCCAGGCGATTGCCGAGCCCGCGGCCAGTCCCAGGCAGCCTCAGTCGTCCGAACTTCGCGCGATACCACGCCGGTACGGCGGAGCCGCCGATGATCAGCCCACCGACCACCCCGCTCGGCTCGTCCTCTCCCAACCCAGCCGCTATCAACATCAACCCCACCGCCAGCCGCGCGGCGAGGCCGAGCGCGGTCTTCCACCATTTTGGTCGTTCCGGCTCGGCTGCCACCTGTGTGGGCGCCGGGAACGCACCCGAAACCAGCGGATAGGCGCACCCCGGGCATGCGGAGGCGCTACTCGATACCTGTCGCCCGCACTCGGGGCAGTCGATCAAAGCCATGCCGAAACACCTCCAGTGGACACGGACGAGAACCGGTCTCTGTACGATAGCATGAACACCGGTGTTTCGACACGCGCGCGCCGCGTCGCTGGCGTCTCAGGACGGAATCTCATAGGTTACTCCCGCATCACGCTTTACAGCGGATCCGAGAACATTCCTTGAAGCGGAGACCCGGTCATGGATTCTCGCGCAGGCTTCGATCCCATCATTCTCGCCATACTGTTCGTTGCGGCCGTCATCATCGACGGCGTCGTCTTGTATCTCGTCGAGCCGGCCTCCACCCGCCTCCTGTTCGGGCTGCTCGTATTGCTCCCCATCATGTGGCCGGTGGTGTGGGCAACCCGCCACTTCGGCGTGATCGGCCGAGTCACGCAGAAAGTGCAGGATCAGGCGCACAAGCGGCGATACAACAAGCTCCGGACGCAGGTGGAGTTGCTATTGGAAGAAGTGAAACGTCTGAACTGGTTGGCGGTGGACGTGAACCGCGGGTTCAGAAAAAAGGAAGACACGGCCGCCGAAGTCGAGGCCATCAAGCACCGGCTGATGGAGATCGTGGAGAAGATGCCGGCGGCCGCCGGTGCGGCTGACACGAACGTTGTTTCGGAGAAAGCCGAAAGCAGCTCCAGCTAACACAATCGGCTACGGAACAGGACGCTCTTCCACCAGCCTCAGAATCCACAGACCGGAGTTCAAATCCGACGTGAACAGGTTGCCCTTGAACAGCTGGGCACCCCACGTCATCGGCCAATTCGGAACCGTGGTCCGCGCGTCGGTTGTCTTGAGCGAGGCGATCTCTCGCCCCTGCCGATAGAGGTCTCCCCGCAGTTCACCGGAGATATCCACGACACGAAGTCCCGCCTGGTAGTACCCGACATAGAGCCGGTCCCCCTCCACCCAAACGTTGTGCGCGCCCGCTTCCGGGACCTCGTACCAGGCGACTTCTCTCGGGGCATCCGGATCCGCGAAGTCGATCACATGCACGTACCCGCGCGCCTCGATGGGACGGTCGGCATTCCATCCCTCCGGATAGATCTCGTCACCCACAAACAGGTATCGTCCATGGCGCCAGGCCGTGTGAGTATTGCCGATGGGATACTTGAACTGGCTGACAAGCGCCGGTTCCGTCGGCGTGCCTCCGTGTGTGCCGGCTCCCACATCGAGCGCAATCACCCCGTCGTCCCAATACGAGAGATATGCATAGCCGTCCTGCACGATCACGTCATGCAGCGTCTTGCCCGGTTTGTCGAGCCCCCACCGTCCCGCCTCGGTGGGATTCCGCGGGTCCCCAATGTCGATGATGTGCAGGTCGGACGTTCCGTTGTGGCAGGCGTACACGAGATCGTGCTCGCCGGAGATCCAGACGTTGTGAACACCCCCAGTTACCGTCTCGGTATACTCGGAGAGTATGGTGGGATGGGCCGGGTCGGACAGATCTAGCAGAACGATGCCGTTTCGCCGGCTCGAGGCGCCTTCACGTGTCACCACAGCCACCCGGTTGTTGGGATGGATCTTGACGTCGTTGATCCGGCGAGCGTCGAGCTGGACCGAATCCGTGAGCACCGGTGCCGCAGGGGCCGTCACGTCCCACACCTTGAGCCAATCGTGCATGAACGTTCCGATGTATGCGTAATCGCGTCCGTTCACACCCTCAAACACCCATGTATCACCCGAGTGATGCGTATCGATCGCGCCACGGCCCACGAGCTCGAGCGATGCCGGTACCCGTCTCCGTTCGACCTTTACCGTTGCATTCCTCATCAGCTCCTCGCCGATGAGCGCCGTCACGCGGTACAACCCGGGTTCCTCGGCCACGAAGACGCCAACCCCATGTTCAGCCTCGATCTGCGCGCCCTTCCCACTCACCACCCATTCCGGATGGAGATCGCGAAGCTCCCCACCTTCGGCTGTCTCGCCTGAGACTTCGAACCGAATGACGTCACCCGTCCGCACGGAAGCTGCGTCCGGCGTGACCGCGTAGGCGGTGCGCGCGCCGGAACTGACCCGGACATCCAGCGTTGCCGCCGCCGAGCCGGCTTCGGCGCGAATCGTCGCCCGACCGGGACGCTTGCCGTACACCCGTCCCGTCTGGTCGACGCGTGCGACCCCTGGATCGCTACTCGTAAACGCGATCTCCCCGTCGTCGAGCACGTCCCCTAAGCGGGTTGAGACCTGCGCGGCGATCGGTGCGCTCGTCCCTTCGTGAATTGCACTGACCGGTAACGCCATCCGAATGCTCGCCGGTGGTAGCTGTGGAACCTCCACCACCACCAAACCGACCACGCCTTGCGACACGGCCACCACACGTGCGCTTCCCGGCCTGACCGCCGTCAAAACACCCTGGGGATCGACCGTGACCACCCCGCGGTCGGTCGAATTCCAGCGAAACTCTGCATCTTGCAACCAGCCTCCGGCCGAATCGTACGCCTCAGCACGCAACTGGCGCGACGACTCGACGGTCAACACGATTTCCGAGGGCACCACCACAACCTTGGCCGGAGCAACCGGCGTCTGCAATGCGGCGATCAGCATGAGCGGGACGGCGTACATGACCCACCAATCTTGAAATGAGTTCCGCCAGACGTAACACGCGAACCGAATTCCGTCAACGGGCGTAGCGCCCCGTTTTCTCACGGACCTCATGGGGCTTGGTGGCACCCGCCATTCTACATAGATTCCCCGCCAACGCATGCACCTATCTCGGCATTTCATTCTTCGCCCCGGGACAGTCATCGTACTGGCGGGACTCCTGGGACTTGGTGGCGCGGCTTCGAATGCCTCGGCCCAGTACCTGGATGCCCGCGTGCTCACGCGCGGCACGCTTCGGATCAGCTTCGAACCCTCGTATCTCAGCTACGACCGGCGATTCGATCCCGACGGCGAACAAGAACCACTCGGGACGGATCTGAGCGCAGATTCTGCGGGATCGTTCCTGCTACCGTCCCTCGAAGCACCTGAGACAGCCGTGCGCTCCATTCTCGAGGATCCGAGCTATCAAATGAATGTTGGGCGGGTGACGACCGACTTCGATGCCGACGTGCGTCAGGTTCCGTTCGGCTTTCAACTCGGTCTCACGAACCGCGTATCGCTTACGGCGACGATCCCGTTTGTCACGTCCCGGTCACAAGTCGCGCTGACAGTCGACTCAACGGATGCAAACGTAGGATGGAACCTGGTTGCGAGCGCGTCGGGCAGCGTGACGGGACGGAACGAGACGCTGGCCTTGCTGGGGCAACTGACGTCATCTGCCGCCTCACTCCAAACATTGATCGCCGCCGGCTCGTTCGACTGTCCCACAGGCCCCACCTGCGACGCGGCACGGGCCCTCGTCACTCGTACGAGCGCCCTCAAAACCAGCCTCATCCAACTCGGCGGCATCGACGAGTTCGGTAATGTGGTATCGGTGCTGCCGCCGTTTGCCCCGCTCCAGAGTTCTGCAGCCGGCCAGGCCGTGCTGGCCGTCATCCAGGACGTGGCCACGGAACTCGCAGGATTTGGCGCAAACGCCGTCACCGCAACCCTCCCACTTCCGACCGACCCCGTGTCGGCGGCCGACCTCAACACCGTGCTCACGACTCCCGGGTTCGGATACGACGCGGCGCCGCTCGAGTTCATCAAGTACCGGCAGCGGCTGGGCGACATCGAGCTGGGAGTGCGATGGGGGTTGGTGCAACAACCGGCTGTGCGGTTGGCACTGTCGACGTCAGTCAGATTGCCGACGGGATTTCACGAAACGTCCTCAAACTTCGTGGACGTGGGAACCGGAGACAAACAGACCGACGTCATTGGCGGGCTGGAGCTGGTGTTCGAGCCGGGCAGCGCCGTGAGTCTGGCGCTCGCGGGAGAGTACACGTTGCAGCTCTCGGATCAACTCCTGCGTCGCATCACGTCACCCAATCGTCCGATTGCGCTCGCATCCACCCAGTTCACGGTGTCGCGCAACCTGGGAGACATCATTCGGCTGCAGGCCTTTCCAGCCGTTCGGCTGCATCCGTCGCTCACCGCCTACACGTCGGTCGATTACTACCATAAGCTGGACGACGTCGTCACGATCGCGCAGTCCGGAAACGGTGGAGGAACCGCGCCGGACGTCATGCAACTCGAACTCGAGACCGGCATGAAGCGGTTGAGCGTGGGCGGGGGGCTGCACTACCGATCGCTCAGTCGCACGGGACGGGTGCCGGTCGAGGCGGGAGTGCAATACCGCACCGCACTTCAGGGGTCCGGCGGTCTCACACCGCTCACAACGGAGATGCGGTTTTACCTGCGTCTCTTCTATCGAATTTTCGGAGGTAGTCCGGAAGCGTCAAACCAGTAGAGAGTTCGGGCGAGGGACGGACGGTAGAGGCGGTAGAGGCGGTAGAGGCGGTAAGGGCGGTAGAGGCGGTAGGGGCGGTAGGGGCGGTAAGGGCGGTAACGACCAGCATCGAACGGCAAATGTCGTTCGATGTTCGATGTTCGATGTGCCGGTCTGCGTCCCCAC
>JBFIZG010000276.1:0-5166 GCA_041604955.1 Gemmatimonadales bacterium
CCAGTCGGGCGCCGGCTTGCCACCCTGACCCCCGTTGATGAGGCGCAACTCGGTATTGTTGATCGCGGGGTCGGCGCCCGCAAAATCGATGAAGCGCTTGAACTCCAACGCAGTGTTGGACATTCCCACGGACAAGAGCACGTACCGTCCGTTTGCGCTGGGCTGACCCGACGCGTCGAGTGGTTCGATGGTCGATGCGAGTGCCGCACCGGCTTGTGCATGTGCCGCCGGTATGTCGTTCCCGCTTGGATAAAGCCCGCCCGGAAATCCCAGGTACGTGATTCCATCCATCATGGTCAACGGGACCGGAGAGGTGGTGTCCGTTGCGGATGCTTGAACCGAGACCGTGGGCCCCACCGAGGTCACGGATTCGCCGTTGATACTCGCGCCGATCGTGACCGTGCCGGGCTCACCGCCTGTAAACTCCGCCGCATACGTTCCGTCACCCCGATCTGTGGTGGACCCGATGGTTCCGACCCCGGGGTCGCCCGACTGGGAAAACGTCACGCCCAATCCCCCAGTCGCGTGGTGGTTGCCTTCCGCGTCGAGAACGTCCAGCCGGAGTTCCAACGTCTCATTTCTCACGATCGTCGACCGCGACACTTGAATAGGGGAACCGGAAAGAGATGGCGGACCGGGTTCGAGGAGAAACGGCTCTGACGTAACCGGATCGAATCCTTCTGCTGTGAACCGTAGCTGATAGGCACCGACGGCGCCGCGGACCGTGAGGCCGGTGAACGTCGCCACACCGCCGTCGGTGCTCACGGTCGTCGTACCGTGGAGCGAACCACCGCCGCTGTGGATTTCCGCCGTCACGCGTCTCCCGTTGTCGTCGTTGAGGCGGTTCCCCGTGCCGTCTTGAACCTCGAGCACCGGGCCGGCCCGCAACGGGAGGCCGGAGGCCGCGCCACCGGGTTCCGTCACCACAGCCAACCGGGCGTCCGGGGGGGCGACGATGGTACCATGCGGCGAGTCCGCGGCACACGCCGTCCACCCCATGTAGGCAAACGCCAGCAGCATCGGTCCGTACGACGGCACCAGTCCCGAGCGACGTGCAAGCGCTGGCACTCGCCGACCGCGTTTGGACAACCGTCGTGTCAACGGGACGTCATATCTCAAGGCCAGACACCTCTTACGAGTCGATAATCATGAATGCGGATGGCGTGAATAGTAATGAAACGGATGCGTGATTGGGCGTGACGCCGCCCACCCAGCCGCTTCCACTGCCCGCGCCGGCCGCATATCGAGAGGTGTGTCAAGGTACGTGTCGCGGGTGCGCTACGCTTCGTTGTGTTGGTGATGCACCTCACAATTGGTGATGCGGGTCACGGATCACGTCTTCCTTGACTGGTAGGTTCGTCCGACCTCAAATGGCGCCTGCGAGCGCGTCATCGCCGCCTCAGTACTGTTGTGGAGACTGGTATGACCATTCGACCCAATGCGACTCCGGATCCGTTCTTCACTCGGACACGAACACTCATCGTTATTGCGGCGGTCATCATTGGGTGCGAATCTGACATGACCTCGTCTGACGTCGCTGAAGTTAGCCTCAACATCGTTCCGCATGCCGTGACGCTCCGCCCGCAACAGCAGACGGCGTTCGCCGTTTCACTCCGCGGCTCCGGCGGGGAGGTCGTCTCGGAGGGTCGCATGATGCTCGGGCAGACGTACGCGGGTGAAGGCAACAACTTGCAAATTGGGTGGTCCGCGACTGGCGGCGTCATCGCGGCAGACGGGAGGTATGCCGCAAGCTCGACTCCCGGTACCTATTACGTCATTGTCGAGAGTGGGATGGGAATGACGGACACCGCGATTGTCGCGGTGTCTGCCGGAGCGGCGGCGTCAGTGCTCTCCCGTGTGGTGTTGACGCCGGAGACCATCGGGCTCGAGCCCGGTGCGGAGCAGCAATTCAACGTGTACGGGCGCATGAGTGACGGGGACAGCGTCGAGGTGAATCCGTCGTTCGACGCAACTGGCGGGAGCGTTACCGCGGAAGGGCTCTACACGGCCGGCAGCGAGGATGGAACGTTTCACGTGATCGCGACCGATCCGAGCGGTCTGGCGGACACGAGCGTGGTGTGGATTACCTCGAACGAGCAGCCGTCGTTACAGTCCGTGACGCTCGAACCATCGTCCGTCGATCTGTTCACCGGCACGACCCAGCAGTTTCAGACCTACGGTCAAATGAGCAACGGGGAGACCGTCTCAGTGGCTGCGTCCTACACGGCTACGAACGGAACGATTTCCAGCGACGGCTGGTACACGGCTCCGTCGAGTCCCGGCGTCTTCGAAGTGGTCGCGGTCGCGGAGGGGGGGCTTGCCGACACGGCAACAGTGAATGTCAGCGAGCCGCCGGCGACGCTTGCGTTGATCGAGTTGAGTCCGACCGCGGGTAACATCGATGTCGGCGAGCAGTTGCAGTTTGGGGCCATCGGTCTCATGAGCGACGGTGATACGGTTCCGGTTTCAGTGGAATACGGGGCGGAGGGAGGGACGATCTCCCCGAACGGGCTCTACACCGCCGGGGACGTAGCGGGCACGTACAACGTCGTCGCGACCGAGACGGGTGCTGGATTTACGGACACCAGCGTCGTTCAGGTGAACGCCCTGCCCGCGACGCTCACCGGACTCGTCCTCAGCCCGGCGTCCACGTCACTCTATACTGGGGACGTGCGGCAGTTTACGGCGCAGGGCGTGATGGACGACGGTACGACCGTTCCGGTGAACGTGTCGTACTCGGCGTCCGGGGGGTCGATCTCCTCTGACGGTCTCTTTCTGGCGGGTAACACACCCGGGAACTACTGGGTGGCAGCCGTCGAAAGCGGCGGCAACTTTACCGATACGGCCACGGTGACGGTGGCTGCGCGACCGGTGAACTCCGACGTCAGGGCGTTCCCCAGTGCGGAAGGCTATGGAGCGTACGCCACGGGAGGTCGAGGGGGACGGGTTATCCACGTGACGAATCTGGCAAACTCCGGACCGGGGAGTTTCCGTGACGCCGCCACGGCGTCGGGGCCGCGCACCATCGTGTTCGACGTCGGTGGCACGATCGAGCTCTCCAGCCCCGTCACCATTAGCAATGGAGATCTTACCATCGCCGGGCAGACTGCGCCGGGTGGCGGTATCACGTTGCGCGGCGATGGACTCGCCATTCGGGGATCGAACGTCATCATCCGGTACATTCGCGTGCGTCGTGGTGGTGGTGGGTCGATTCCGGACGGTATTCAGATCGGGAACTCGGGCGGCTCGAACGCGCAGAACATCATCCTGGACCATGTCTCCGCGTCGTGGTCAGGCGGAGACGAGAACGTGTCGGTCATGAGCGCCACCAAGGTTACCGTGCAGTGGTCGATTGTCTCCGAGGGGTTGGCTGCGAAGGGGATGCGGTGCTGCGGCTCGTTCGGGACCGACGTGAGCGTGCATCACAACCTGTTCGTGCACAACCATATTCGAAATCCAAACGTCAACTTTGCGCCGGTGCCGGCCGGCCAGACTCCGACGAACCGGATGGACCAGCGGTACAACGTCGTGCACAACTGGGGTGCGGCGCCCCGCAACATGATGAACACGCGTTGCAATGCGTGTCAGTCGCTGATCAACTTGGTGGGGAACGTCAATACGGCAGGGCCGAGCACGAACTCGGGGAAACGAGATCAGATTGCGCAGGGGTTGCCGGAGAACAATCCGGCGAACGTCCGGCTCTACCACGCTGGCAATCTGATCAACGGGAAATCGGCCTCGAACGCCAGTATCGGGCCGAACCTGACAGTGGTCGACGCGCCGTTTCCGGTGAGCTCGGAATACACCATAGCTCCCGATGACATCGGTTCGGTGTTCGAACGAGTGCTCAACGGTGCGGGGGTGACGGTCCCGATGCGTGACGCGGTCGACATCCGCGTGATCGGTGACGTACGGAGTGGCGGCGGAAAAATCGTGGGATCCGTGCCAGCGGGGGGGTGGCCCAACCTGCCGGCGGGAACGCCGCCGGTCGACACGGATCGGGACGGGATGACCGATGCGTGGGAGTCGGCCGTCGGATTGAACCCCAACGATGCCAGCGACGGTCCGAAGGATCGGAACGGCGACGGGTACACCAACCTCGAGGAGTATCTGAACAGCTTGGTGGGCGGGACCTGATTGGGCTCCGGCGCTCGGGCGCCGGGGTCATTCACGGTCCTGTGATGGTCGCTACACGCTCTGTTTGACGCGACCGTGTATCTTTCGTAATACCTGAAGTATTCTCATACGATGCGGGTTGCCGGATTTCGGTCACGACCGAGATGCCGGCATTCCTACACCGGCATTTCGGCGCGTGCGCGAAATGGCTGAGGTCGCGAGGTACCATATGATGGCGTTACCGACTCCCGCCACGATTTTTCCGTCAGGACCGGTGTTCGCGTGAACGGCGTGTTTCGGACGTTGGCCGGCGCCCTACTGGCGTCGACGGTGCTGTTGACGGGGGACGTACAGCAGTACACCGCACTCGCGGTCACACACACCAAGAACTCGGCGGCGTATAGCGCCGTCGTCGCGAACGAGGGCGCCGCTCCACGTGCAGCGGAAACCTCGGGCGGTGAGAGGCCCGACTCGGGACGCGGTGGCGACGGCCCCTCCGTTGGGCGATCCGCCGCGCTCCGGGCGTTTCCCGGTGCGGAGGGATTCGGGGCGTACGCGACCGGTGGGCGAGGCGGTCGGGTCATTCACGTCACCAATCTCAACAACGGTGGGGCCGGTTCGTTCCGGCATGCCGTGCTTCAGCCTGGTGCGCGCACCATCGTGTTTGATGTTGGGGGGATTATCGATCTCACGGAAGAGATTTGGGTTTCAGAGGGAGATCTGACGATCGCGGGCCAGACCGCGCCGGGCGACGGCGTGACGATCAGGGGGCGGGCCGTCTTTTTCATGGCCCCGAACATCGTGGTTCGATATATCCGTTTCCGCCGGGGCGGTGAAGACATTGCGCGGCGGACTGAAGATGCGGTGACCATTGGCGGAAGCAATGTCATCATCGATCACGTGTCCGTGCCCGGAACGTTCTTCGACAAGCTCCGGAAGCTCGGGGACCTCTTCGACCTCTGCAAAGACGACCCCGAGTGGGATTACCTCGCCCACCCCTCTTACGACATCGACGGCACCCTCAACTACGCCGCCAAGAACCTCGGCCAC